>JAHZKQ010000162.1 GCA_022600315.1 Gammaproteobacteria bacterium | reverse complement strand
TTGCGGTAACTTCAGCTGGCGCCAATACTGTCTGCGTCACTGGCAACATTAAAATACCGGCAACTACTATTGTTATCGCTAAACCAATTGCAGTGCTTCGGTTTTTTAAACGTTTAAGAAACCTTATCCTCTTTGGTCTTAAAGCAAACATTGAGTACCCAATAACTTCAGACACCAAGGTGATCACTTGCTGTTGGCTCTGAGAAAAATTTTGCTCATTGCTAACAATTAAAATACCTTGCAAACTATCGTCTGGCCCTAAAAGTTTAGCGCAAATAATATAAGGCGGCAGCCAGTCTTGCCATTTATCATTTAAGGACTTTGGCAAGCTAGTCCGGTCAACCGCAAATACTGTCTCCGTCTGCTTCATTAATACCTCAACCACTTGCCGCATCCATTGCAGCATCGGCGAATTTCGGTCTAAATTAGCTACTCCAGAAATTGTCTGGATAACTGCTTTATTGTTGTCCGCTTTCCAAAGCATAACTTGATTGAAACTTAAAAATATTTTGCTATTATTACAAGCGATAAATCCAAGCTCATTGATGGATTTTGCCTGGCGTAATTGACGCTCAAAATGTAAATAATGATCTTGCAATTTAGCCGTATTACTTTGCTTTGTCATTGTCATTTGCTATGGCCTGCCGGTTGAAAAATTGCTGAACCACTCATGCCTGCAACTAAATTATGAGTGGGCTTATCTAATCTTGCAAAAATTCGCACTGTCTGACTCACGGAATCTACTTGCGGTAATATTTTAGTAATATGCGCAGAATATTGCTGGCGAGTCTCAGTGATTTTTAGCACAAATAAATCTTTAATTTGCAGCCATTGCAACCAAGCAGAGGGGACAATAAGCTCAACCCGTAAGTCACGGTTATCTAACACCTGAATGAGCGGTTGGTGCTGCTGTACGGTTTGATGCGGCTTTACTTCTAGCTTTGCAATCTGACCATTAAACGGGGCATGAATCTCACAGTATTTTACGCGCTGAGCCTGGATGGTAAAGTTTGCTTTAGCTTCTATCAACTTAGTTTTACTTTTCAATAGCTCAATTTGACTAATTGCATTTAATCGATTTAAGCGTTGATTAGAAATATAATTTTTCTCAGCCTCTTCTAAACGCGCCTTGGCCTTAGCAACTTCATTATGATTAATCACACACTCAAAGCGCAATAAAACTTGATCCTTCCTGAATTGTTCACCTTCCTTAAAAGGGATAGCAACCACATAACCTGCCATCTGACTAGAAAGCACTACTTCATGCTCAGGCACTAATACTGCTTGCGCTGTGAAAGCTTCTGCAAAAGAAACTGGCAATACAAATAAAAGCAATAGTAATAAATAACGCATTAAATTTTCCTTGTGTTTTTAGGCGTTGGAATAGTCATTAGCACGACTTCACGTGTTGATTCAAATTTCCTGCCCATGTAATGAGTTCGCTTAGGAGAAGGAATTAATGTAAATGGATCAAGCAGTGGTCTAGCTGAATTATTTAAAGCTAGGCGGAGTTGTTTAGCAATCTCCTTAATTGGCAGCTGTAAATCGAAATGCCCATATTGATCAAAACCAACGGAAGTTAACAGTTGCCCTACTGAATTTTGCCATTCAGCATACGCTAACTGATACCGCAGATTTGATAAAATTGCTTCGGCATGCGCGCGCACTAATTGCAATTGATTAAGTTTATCTGCATGCTGTAAGCGCTGGGTTTGCTGATAAATCTTATCAGAAATTTTATGCAGCTGACCTTTGATTTTAATACTCTGCTGCAGTTGATAGTACTGCAAATAACTAACATTAACCTGAGTCATCACCATCATATTTAATGCCAGCCTTCGCCAATCCGCGACTGTACTTTTCATTTTTGCTGCTGCAATACGTGCTGGCGCAGAAATAATCTTCATTAAATCCCATACGCCTTGCACAGTTGCATTGCCATATAAACTATTTAGAAGCGCACTATTACTGTCATAGTTGCCACCGGCAAATGCACCAATCCCGGGAATCATCTCTAGTCGTGCTTTTGACAATTCATCTAACGTAATACGTTTACGATAATCCTCCATTTGCAATTCGGGACGATTTAATAGCGCTAAGTTTTGCAGATGATTAAGGTTAATGCGAAATTTTTTCGGCAAAGGATTAGATTGATACTTGGGTGCCTGCAAACGAAACTTAGTGCCTGGCGGCAGATTAATGAGTGCAGCGAGCTCAGGCTTAGCTTGCAATAACTGCTGTTGTAAATTGGTTAAATGGCGCAAGATTTCATATAGAGATTCTTGATATTTTAACACTTGTAAACGCGGCACCAATTTCTCATTTAAACTGATTGTTGAGTGGCGAATTGCTTGATGCACTTCGCGCATTAATTTTGGCAGCTGCTGGTCAAGTAATTGTGCACAAACTGCCTTCCAATAGGCATAACGCACATCGCGAATAACATGCTGAGTTAAACCACGGTATTGCTGCAAACTGATTAGATAGGCATTGGCCTTTTCTTTGGCATTTAAATAGCCGATACCAAAATCTAAGATATTCCAACTTACTTGCAAACTTGCCACATAACGATCTTTTTCGTTACTGGTTGTGCCAATCACAAATCCATCGGTAACGCTAGGTCGAGT
>JAHZKQ010000161.1 GCA_022600315.1 Gammaproteobacteria bacterium | reverse complement strand
CTATGATTGGAAAAGTGTTGGGCAATGTGCCAGCATCAGAGCGATTATATGGTAGTATAGCAGCCGCAGTGATTGCTGCCTTGCAAGGCGCAAGCATCCTGCGGGTGCACGATGTGAAGGCGACTCATGATGCGATTGCAGTTACCCACCATTATCAAAATGCAATGGCAGTTAAAATATAAAATTACAAGGAGCGTTTGATGGCAGAAAAACATTATTTTGGTACCGATGGTATTCGTGGTGAAGTTGGCAGTCGATTAATTAATGCTGAGTTTGTGTTAAAGCTTGGTTGGGCCACCGGTAAAGTTTTAGCGAAATCAGATGAGGCTAAAGTAGTAGTTGGTTGCGATACACGTATTTCGAGTAAATTACTGCAATCAGTTTTATTGGCGGGTTTTGCTTCGGCGGGAGTGGATGTATTTTTATTGGGTGTGATTCCAACACCAGCGGTGGCCTATTTAACCCATTCATTGCGCGCACAAGCCGGTATTATGATTAGCGCATCGCATAATCCGTATTATGATAATGGTTTTAAATTTTTTGATGAAAACGGCATGAAATTATCTAATGAATTGGAGCTTGCGATTGAAGCGCAACTAAAACAATCCATGCGTACTGCGCACTCAGATTCAATCGGCAAGATCACCCGAATAAATGATGCTAGTGGGCGTTACGTAGAATTTTGTAAAAGCACTTTTCCCACGCAATTAAGTTTAAAAGGTTTAAAGGTTGTGGTTGATTGTGCCAATGGTGCAGGTTTTTCGGTAGCGCCTAGCATATTTTATGAGTTGGGTGTTGAGGTTATTCCATTAGCTACTAAGCCCGATGGTTATAATATTAATAAAAATTGCGGTGCAACGGATGTTAAATCTTTGCAGGCGGCCGTGCTAGAACATACAGCCGATTTGGGCATTGCTTTAGATGGCGATGGGGATCGATTAATGATGGTGGATCATTTAGGTGAAATCGTCGATGGTGATCAGATTTTATGTTTATTAGCTAAAGACAATTCAACCGGAATGGGTAGTCGACAAGGTATAGTCGGTACGGTGATGAGTAATTTAGGTTTAGAACAAGCCTTAATTGCTGATGGTATTAGTTTTACCCGCACTGCAGTGGGGGATCGTTATGTGCTAGAGGAATTAATTGAGCGCGGTTGGAGCTTGGGTGGCGAGTCTTCAGGACATATTGTTAATTTGGATTTCACTACTACTGGCGATGGCATTATTACTGCGTTACAAGTATTGCGAGTGATGAAAATGGCGAATAAAAATTTACACCAATTAAAACAAGCGATGACTAAGCGCCCACAAGTCTTAATTAATGTACCCGTTAAAGCCACAGTCAATTTAATGGATTACCCAGAGATTAATGCGGCGATAAAAGTTGTAGAGAAAAAGCTTGCCGGTCGTGGTCGAGTATTGGTGCGCCCATCTGGCACCCAACCTTATGTTAGGGTGATGGTGGAAGGCAATGACATGAGCGAAGTTCAGCAAGTGGCTGAGCAACTGGTGGCGGTGACTGAAGCAGAATTGAATTAAGGAATAAATACATGAATAAAACCACAAAACGCGTTTTAGGCGTATTTAGTTTAGCGATGATGACCGCAGGTTCGGTCGATAGTTTACGTAATTTACCAACCACGGCCTTGTTTGGTAGCAAGCTGATTTTCTTTTTCCTATTTGGGGCGATTTTATTTTTATTGCCGAGTGCCTTGGTCTCTGCCGAATTAGCGTCTACCAGTTCTGAGCATGGCGGGGTCTATGCTTGGGTGAAGCAAGCCTTTGGTATCAAGCTAGGTTTTTTAGCGGTGTGGTTTCAATGGATTGAAAATGTGATTTATTACCCGACGATTTTATCTTTTGTTGCCGGCACGATAGGTTATTTAATTGCGCCACAGCTTGCGGCTAGCAAGGCATTTTTAATGACGGTAATTTTAGTTGCCTTTTGGGGGATGACCGTCATTAATTTATTTGGCATTAAAACTTCCGCCTGGTTTAGTAATTTTGCCGCCGTTTGTGGTTTATTAATTCCAATGGCGTTAATTATTGCTTTAGGGGCAGCTTGGGTGGTTGAAGGGCATACGCTGCAAATTAATTTACATCCACATGCTTGGTTGCCGCACTTGCACCAATCCCATTTATGGGTGGCATTAACGGGCGTGATGTTATCCTTTTCAGGGATGGAAATTGCCACTGTGCATGGCAAAGATGTTAAAAACCCACAGCGCAATTATGCACGCGCCATGTTACTGGCAACGGTCATTATTTTAGTGACCATGTTATTTGGCGCCTTATCGATTGCGATTGTATTGCCGAGCAAAGAAATTAGTTTGGTAGCAGGTATTATGCAGGCCTTTGGCGCATTTTTTAGTGCGTATCATTTACGCTGGATTTTGCCGGTCATTGCTTTTATGTTGGTGTTAGGCGGTTTGGGCACAGTAAACAATTGGATTATTGCCCCAACTCGCGGCTTATTATTGGCTTTGCAAGAAGGGGGATTGGTGCCGCACTTGCAACGCACGAATAAACATCAGGCACCACAGAATTTATTACTTTATCAAGCCATGATTGCTTCTATTGTGACATTGGTGTTTTTGTTAATGCCCAGTGTTAACGGTTCGTACTGGTTATTAACCGTATTAGCCGCACAGCTTTATATGCTGATGTACATTTTAATGTTTGCCGCCGCGATTCGTTTACGCTATAAAAAATCACCTCGGCATAAAGGCTTTATGATTCCTGGAGGTAATCTAGGGATTTGGCTGGTGGCAGGTGCCGGGCTGGTGGGTAGCACGATCACTTTATTGGTGGGCTTTATTCCCCCGCAAAATATTAATATCGGCAGTGTATTGCGTTATGAAAGTTTATTAATTGCCGGGCTTTTTATTATGTCCGTGCCGGCCTGGTGTCTCTATCATTGGGGACATGTGAAGGTGCAGCGACGACGTAAATAAGCCAGAAAATTAAGCTAATAGTTTGACAAGCCCTTAATAAATCCGTAGAATTTCGATCTTTGAGGGGTCTGAGTCATGACGAAAGTTGTTGATAATGCATTAACTTTTGACGATGTTCTGCTGCTACCGCGCTACTCTGAAGTCCTGCCCAAGGACGCTAGCCTGAAAACTCGTTTATCCACTAATATTGAACTGAACATTCCGTTACTTTCGGCGGCAATGGATACGGTCACCACCGCTAAGCTTGCAATTGCGTTAGCCGAAGAAGGTGGGGTTGGTGTACTGCACAAAAATATGAGTATTGATGCACAGGCTGGTGAAGTGCGTAAGGTCAAGAAATTTGAAAGTGGTGTGGTTAATGATCCAATTACAGTCACGCCAGAAACTTCGATTGCTGAGCTTAAAAAAATTACTGCGGTGCATAATATTTCTGGCATGCCAGTGGTGGATGGTAGGCAATTAGTGGGGATTATTACCAGTCGTGATATTCGCTTTGCTACCGATTTTAATCAACCCGTTGCGAATTTAATGACACCTAAAGCGCGGTTAATTACCGTGCCAGAACATGCGGAACGCGAACAAGTTATCGATTTATTTCATCAGCATCGCATTGAAAAATTATTAATCGTTAACGACGCGTTTGAATTGCGTGGCATGTATACGGTGAAAGATATTTTAAAAGCCGAGCAAAGACCCAATGCCTGTAAAACCACCTCTGGACAGTTACGTGTTGCCGCAGCCGTTGGTATTGGTCAAGGCACGCATGATCGGGTGGCGGCCTTAGTTAAAGAAGGGGTAGATTTATTAGTAGTGGATACCGCGCACGGACATTCAAAAAATGTGTTAGATATGGTGCGTTGGATTAAGAAAAATTATGCCGGTATTGATATTATGGCAGGTAATATTGCTACCAGTGATGCCGCTAAAGATTTAATTGCTGCGGGAGTTAATGCTGTTAAAGTCGGCATGGGCCCAGGTTCCATTTGCACCACGCGCATTGTGGCTGGCGTTGGCGTACCACAAATTAGTGCGATTTTTAATGTCGCCGAAGTTGCAAAAAAATCTAAAGTGGGTGTGGTGGCCGATGGCGGGATTCGTTTTTCTGGCGATATTTGCAAGGCAATTGCGGCTGGTGCCGATGCGATTATGATTGGTGGTTTATTTGCTGGCACTGAAGAGGCGCCCGGTGAAATAGTTTTATATCAAGGCCGTTCTTACAAATCTTATCGTGGCATGGGTTCGGTGGGCGCGATGTCACAGCAACATGGTTCGAGTGATCGTTATTTTCAAGACGTGCAAGCGGAGGTGGGTAAGTTTGTGCCAGAAGGGATTGAAGGTCGCGTGCCGTATAAAGGTCGATTGCAAGCGGTAATTCATCAACTGATGGGCGGTTTACGTTCATCGATGGGTTATGCGGGTTGTTCGACCATTGGTGAAATGCATCAACATGCGAAGCTCGTGCAAATCACACCAGCCAGTATGCGTGAATCACACGTGCACGACGTTATCATTACTAAAGAAGCGCCGAATTATTGGGTAGATAAATAATGTCGGTTGATATTCATGCCACGCGCATTTTAATTTTAGACTTCGGTTCGCAATATTCACAATTAATCGCGCGGCGCTTGCGTGAAATCGGTGTGTATTGTGAATTAATGTCAGCGGATATTGATGCTAAAACCATCGAGAATTTTGCCGCGGATGGCATTATTTTATCTGGCGGTCCTGAGACCGTGACTGCACAACATACATTACGCGCCCCAGAAATTGTTTTTCAATTGGGTTGCCCGGTACTAGGTATTTGTTATGGTATGCAAACCATGGCGGCGCAATTAGGCGGTGCGGTAGAAGAAAGTCAAGCCTCTGAATTTGGTTATGCACGAGTTAAAATTGAAAAATTAAATCCATTATTTAATGATATTAATGATGAGATTGGTGAAAACGGTGCAGCTTTTTTGGATGTCTGGATGAGTCACGGTGATCATGTCACCCAATTGCCAGCAGGTTTTGAAGTTATTGCCAGCACTAGCAATGCGCCGATTGCGGCAATAGCAAATATTGAGAAACGTTATTACGGTTTGCAATTTCATCCGGAAGTTACGCACACTAAGCAGGGCCTAAGAATTTTAGAGCATTTTGCAATAAACATTTGTGGTTGTGAAGCCAATTGGACGGCGGGCAATATTATTGAAGATAGCATCGAGCAATTACGCCAAGAAATCGGTAAAGATAAAGTCTTGGTGGGTTTGTCCGGTGGTGTGGATTCTGCCGTGGTTGCTGCACTGTTGCATCGCGCGATTGGTGAACAATTAATTTGTGTATTTGTCGATACCGGTTTATTGCGCTTTAATGAGGGCGATGAAGTGATGCAGGTTTTTGCTGAGCATTTAGGCGTTAATGTAATTCGAGTCAATGCAGCAGAGCAATTCTTACAAGCCCTAAAAGGTGTTTCAAATCCCGAGCAAAAACGCAAAATTATTGGTGCGGAATTCATTAAAGTATTTGAAGCTGAAGCGGAAAAACTTGATGGCATTAAATGGTTAGGTCAAGGCACAATTTATCCGGATGTAATAGAGTCGGCTAAGGCTAAAACCGGCAAAGCACAGCTAATTAAATCCCATCATAATGTCGGTGGTTTGCCGGAGGTTATGCAGTTAAAACTCGTTGAGCCCTTAAGAGAATTATTTAAAGATGAAGTGCGTCGCATTGGGGTTGAGTTAGGTTTACCCTCAGAATTAGTTTACCGGCATCCATTTCCAGGTCCAGGTTTAGGGGTTAGAATTTTAGGCGAAATTAAAGCTGAATATATTAATATTTTGCAGCGCGCCGATCATATTTTTATTCAAGCCTTACGCCGGGCAGGTTTATATAAAAAAGTTGATCAAGCTTTTGCGGTGTTTTTGCCGGTAAAATCGGTGGGTGTTAAAGGGGATACTCGCAGTTACGAGTATGTGATTGCGTTGCGCGCGGTAGAAACCATCGATTTTATGACAGCCCACTGGGCTAGGCTACCTTATGATTTTCTGGCCGATGTGAGTCATCGCATCATCAACGAAATTCCCGAAGTTTCTCGCGTGGTTTACGATATCTCTGGCAAACCCCCCGCCACCATCGAGTGGGAATAATCGGGGTCAAGACTTGCCCCCGATTTGGTAGGATGATTTGCAATTCTCTTGGGATTGACTATACTTTATAGTGTATATACAATATAGAATATGTGGGATATCTATGAGCGAAAAGTTGTGGTTAAATCCATTAGGAAATTACCTAAGGAAGTGCTGCGACATTATGAAATCTGGAAACGCATTGTGGAGTTAGAAGGGCCGCAAGGCTTAAGACTTATAAAAGGGTTCCATGATGAAAGCTTGAAAGGCCAATGGGCCGGGTTTCGTTCATCGCGACTATCTAGGAAGTGGCGAGTTATTTACAAAGTAAAAGCGTCGCACTTAGAAGTTTATGTGTTTGATGTTAATCCTCATAAGTATTAGCGGGAGAGTTATTATGAAGAAAATAGATAAAAAAAAGTTTACTAAAGCTACAGTGAGGTATCATTTAACGCCTGGTGAAGCACTGAAAACATTGCGAGAATTGCAGGAGTTAACTCAGCAAGAATTAGCATCGATGACGGGTATGGCGCAGTCGCATATCTCCGCGATGGAAAATGGCAGTAGTAGTATTGGGGTCGATCGTGCTTTAGCACTGGCTAAGATATTAAAAGTGCATCCTGCAGTG
>JAHZKQ010000160.1 GCA_022600315.1 Gammaproteobacteria bacterium | reverse complement strand
GATCTTACTCATAAACCTCTCCATTTATTGTTAATGTCTAGGTGAAATTTTAGCATCTTTTTCGATAAATATCTGCTTTAGCAAAAAAGCACACCCACAGAACAGGGATTAAGAAAAGTGAGAGCTAGATAGAAGGTGTTTGCCCAAACCATTTTACAATTGCGATGTGAAAAACACATCTGCTAATCAACCTACATCACCAACTCTCACCCGCCCTATAATACAAGCAGTTTTTACTAAGGTCCAGGAAAAAATCATGCGGGTGTATTTTAATTAACGCTTATTAGGCATAGTGGGTGGTGGCGCCACGGTATTTTTTACAGTAGGTAAACTATGTTCGGCTGGTGAACGGGTTTGGATATCAGCAATTAACGGCGAAATACCCGGCACTTGATTAAAAAACACCATGCTTAAATCGCGCACCGCCATACCCGCATGCATGGTCCGTTGTGGCGCTTGACCACTTAAAAAGCTGGGTGATCTGACTACTTCCACGTCATTGTGTTTCACGTACTGCATTTCATTATCATAATCAGAGCCAAACTTATCCGGACTACCCAATAAATCTCGAAACTGATTTTTAACGACCATCATATTAACGGATTCTTTATATCGATCAGCAAACTCTTTGAAAAGCTTGTCTTCAATCAATAAGCCTTCGGCCAATACATGAACGTCAGCATCTTTGCTATTAAACTTGATATCGCCATTTTCCAAACCTTGCCGCAACCAGTTTAAAAAAGCCTCGGCATGTTCAGTAGCGCTTGGAATAATTTGCTCAACATCAAAACCTGCCTGCTGCAAGCGCTGTAAGATTTCTTGCAGGTCATCTTGTCGAAATAGCGTTAAAATTTGCGCGAGTTTAGAGCCCGAACGGGCATCTTCTGCTAATGCATCTAGCCATTCGGCAAATACTTTTAAGTCATGACTTAGCCATTTAAATCCAATCTCCGGCAACAACTGACGTGCTAACAACGGTGTTATAGCGGTCTCAATACGTTGCAAAGTTGGAGCGATCGCATAAATTTTATAATATTTAGCTTGACCCAACATACTTGCCGCAAAAGGTCGCCAAAAATCTTCGAATTTACCAGTCTTATCACAAAACACTACCCGATGACTAATCACTAATTTACTAATATCGACCAATAGCGCAGCGCTATAGAGCGCATAATCAATCAATGGGTCTTTAACTTCAGCTGTGCTGCGTAATTGCACTAAAACCCCTAATGCACGCGCCAAAGCTTCATTTAAAAGTCCGCCCAAAGCACCATTGTGCTGTGTCGGCAATAGCTGCACAAATTCACTGAATTGATTCACTAAAGGAATATATAAAGCATCAAAATGCTCCTGACCGATATCGCATAAATCCCGTAGGCGCTCAAGATACGCTTTATGTCGAGAACTACCCAATAAGTCTTGTGCTGTTAAGACCGGCAAAACACGTCCAGAAATATAGTCTTCCGGAGTATGTCCAGATTGGCTGGACAGGTTAATTTTATCAAACATAAGCACCTCGATTTGCGGCCTAAAGCTTGGCAAGATTATAATTCATTAATCGCTAACTAGCTATCCTCACCAGCCCACACATACGTAATTGCATAAGGCTTGCCAAATTCACTGACTCCGGTATTCTAAGCGATCTAGTCGAATGTATAGGTGTTAATACATGAACAATATTTATGACTTTGCTACCATTGAACTGGCCGCCCAAGACTACTGGGCAGAGCAACAAACGTTCAAAGCCAGTGAAGATCTAAATCGTGAAAAATACTATTGCCTCTCGATGTTACCCTACCCTAGTGGCGACCTGCATGTCGGTCATGTGCGCAACTACACTATAGGCGATGCCATCAGTCGCTATCAGCGCTTGCTTGGCAAAAATGTCTTGCAGCCGATGGGCTGGGACGCCTTTGGTTTGCCGGCGGAAAATGCCGCCATAAAAAACAAAACCTCGCCCGCGCAATGGACCCAAAAAAACATTAAACGGATGCGTAAACAATTACAACAACTTGGGTTGGGCATTGACTGGCAACGCGAATTTGCAACCTGCGATCCGGATTACTATCGCTGGGAACAATGGCTGTTTGTGCAACTTTACAAAAAAGGCTTAATCTATAAAAAAGCCGCTATTGTCAACTGGGACCCAATCGATAAAACTGTGCTGGCCAATGAACAAGTGGTTGCTGGTAAAGGCTGGCGCTCAGGAGCTGAAGTTGAGCAACGCGAAATTCAGCAATGGTTTTTTAAAATTACCGACTATGCTGACGAATTATTATCAAGCCTCGATGAGCTAAAAGATTGGCCCGAACAAGTTATCGAAATGCAACGCAACTGGATTGGTCGCTCTGAAGGCTTGGAAATTAAATTTAAACTCGTTAAATATAAAGGCGATATTGAAATTTTTACCACCCGTGCCGATACTTTAATGGGTGTTACTTACATTGGTATTGCGCCTGAACACCCGCTAGCAAAACGCAGCGCCGAAAATAATCCTGCAGTGGCAAAATTTATTAAACAATGTCGCAAGGTAAAAATGAGTGAGGCGGCGTTAAATACCCAGGAAAAATTGGGGATCAACAGTGGCATTAAAGTCATACACCCCATCACCCAAGAAAAATTACCCGTTTGGATTACTAATTTTGTCCTTATGGAATATGGCTCTGGCGCTGTAATGGCAGTGCCCGCACATGATCAACGTGATTTTGAATTTGCCCAAAAATATGAATTACCCATCACGCAAGTCATTCATAGCCAAACCGAATGGGATTACAATAAAGCTGCGTTTAGCGACTACGGCACATTAATAAACTCAGAAGAATTTGATGGCCTAAGCTCAGAAATTGCCATCAAAAAAATAGGTGATTTTCTTATAAAGAAAACCTTAGCCACGCGTAAACAACACTACCGCTTACGCGACTGGGGCGTATCACGCCAACGTTATTGGGGCGTCCCCATTCCAATTATATATTGCAAACATTGTGGGCCGGTGGCTGTGCCTGAAGATCAATTGCCTGTCGTATTACCAACCGACTTAATCCCCAGTGGTCAAGGCTCACCTTTAGTAGACTCCGCTGAATTTTATAAAACTAAATGCCCAACTTGCAACAAAGCCGCTAAACGCGAAACTGACACGCTAGATACTTTTGTGGAATCTTCGTGGTATTACGCAAGATATTGTAGCTTCGATCAAACCAGCGCCATGCTTGATGATCGCGCTAAATACTGGACTCCAGTTGACCAATATATCGGTGGCATTGAACATGCGGTATT
>JAHZKQ010000159.1 GCA_022600315.1 Gammaproteobacteria bacterium | reverse complement strand
CCTAAGGTCATATTAACAGTATTGCTAAAATCTAACGTTTTAATAACCGGCAAAGCTTGATCATGATACATTGCTAGCACTACATCGGTAGCTTTTAAGCTGCTAGGTAAAAAAGCCGTGTCAGCAGAAACAGGGCCGGTGAGTTTATAATTTTGGGCGCGTAATTTATCAAGCACCGGTGTGATCACCGTTAATTCTTCTTGGCCAAGATGACCGTTTTCACCGGCATGGGGATTTAGACCGCACACTAAAATCCGTGGTTCAATATTAAAATAAGTTTTAAAATCTCGATTAATAATTTCAATATAAGTTTGTAAGCGAGTCGCGGTAATCGCGGCGGGAACATCTTGTAAAGCTAAATGCGTGGTAAGCAGTGCGACTTTTAAGTTTTTCTGCACAAATAACATCACCGCATTGCTAACGCCAGCGGCTTTCGCCAGCCATTCAGTGTGACCGGTAAAATTAATTCCCGCATCATTTAATAGGCCCTTATGTACCGGAGCGGTAACCAATGCGGCATATTGATTGTCTAAGCAGGCTTGCCATGCTGCCTTTAAGGCGCGTATGACATAATCAGCGTTGGCTAATTCTAGTTGTCCGGGTATAACTTTAGCATTCACGGCAACTTGTGCGACTCTAAGCCCTGGCATTTTCTCAGGTGCATTAGCCTCAATAAAATTAATGCGTAAGTTTAATTGCTGAGCGCGTGCGGCCAATAATTCTCGATCGGCAAATACTACGATGGGTAGCGTAGGGTTGATAAGGTGAGTTTGAAGAATAATGTCAGGACCAATGCCGGCGGGTTCACCGGCACTGACTGCAATCTTATTAACGACCATTATCGAAGATTTGGACTTGCGATTGGGATTTTAGTTTATTTAACCATTTAATCAAGGCGGCTCTAAATTTTTGTTGGAAAAGCACATTTCTAACTTGATTGGCGCTGGGTAAATCTCCACCCGTACGTGTGCCCAGTAATTTTAAAATATGGTAACCATTGGCCGCTTTAATGGGTTGGCTCAACCCATTGACGGATATTTTGTTTATTTGGGTTAGGAAAATATCTGGCAAGTCACTTTTGCTTTGCCAGCCCATGTCATTGACTGAAACCTTGCCGTGAGTAATGCTGGCGGGACTGACTTTATTGTTTAGTTTTTGTAAAACCTGGCGAGCAATTTTCAAACCCGCGGGGCTAGTGTCTGCGATCACAATATCTAGCACATGATATTGTTTACCAGTATTAATACTGGATTGTTTATATTGCTTTAGATAGTTTTGGATATCGTCTTCGCCGATTTTAATCATCGGCCCAATGGCTTGGCGTTGTATTTTACTAATGATTAATTGATTTTTAATTTGTTGTTTAAATTGTTTAAAGCTATAACCTCGGCTGGCGAGTTTACTGCGCAGTGCGGCGACGTTGGTATGATTATGTCTTGCAATGCCGGCAATGGCTTTGTTAGTGGTAGCCTCATCAACGGTCACTCCATTGCGCTTAGCCAATTGTAATTGCAGTTTCTGATAGATTAATTGGTTTAATATAACTTTATGTAAAGTTTTTGAATTAGGTAAAGTCGCTCCAGCGCCTAATGCTTGCTTTTTAGCATTATCGATGGCGGTTTGCAGTTGACTCGCGGTGATTATTTCGTCATTCACAATGGCAACAATGCTATCGATAGGTTGCATTGAACTTTTTGGCGGTGCCAGTGCAGGTTGGGGGCTCGGTAAATGTGAGCTCGCCAATACAGTAGCGCTAAATGCGCCAATCAGTACACTGAGTAGAAGTGTTATTTTCAATTTAGTTAACATAGTGCTTGCCTCATCTCATCGCAAAGGGGTCAAAATAGCCCGACACAGCCTGCGAAATTAGGTTGCCAGGATCAGCATTGCCGACATCGCCTAAGCCTTTAAACATCAGTTGCACATAATAGCTGCTACTATACAGATTTCTTGTTAAAACTCCAGCTGCATTGGTTTCTGTACCGCTAAAACTGCGTGCTGCTACGATGCGAACTGCCCAGCAGCAAGTATCATATTGCAAGCCGGCAAAATAGGTGAGCGGGTGTTCGTGTTCGAGATCATAATACATATAGCTCAATCCACTAATCCGTTTGGTAATTGGCCAAGCGGCACCAATATGAATTAGATCGGTACGGCCAATATTAATACCGTCGACTGTTTGCACAAATTGGTAACCAAAGGTAATTGAGCGATTATGTTGCGGATGATAACTCAAAGACAGGTCGGCATTATTGACATTATGCTCTTCGGTATCGACCGCAGCGCTACTGGTGAGTGACCAGCTTGCTGATGGGGAATAGCTTAAGTCGCCTACTATCGGTGAGATGCGCTCATCCGGTGCGGTGTTGGCACCGGGTAAAGTCACGCGTGGACGCGTGAAGTAATAAGTCATGCCGATGTCGGCTTTTAACTTTTCATCACCGGTGGCGCCGCTAAGCGTTCGACTGGTTAAGCCAATACTTACTTGATTAGCATTTTGCAAACGATCCAATCCAGTAAATCGGTTGTCGCGAAATAATTGTGGGTAGGTGAAAGGTAGTTCTTGGCCATCGAAGTTTGGATATCTATTTTGATTGACATGAGGGACGTATAAATAAAATACCCGCGGCTCAAAAGTTTGAATAAAACGATTTTGTTTAAAATGAAAATCGTCTTGCATATATAAGCCAGAATCAAGGCTGGCGATGGGGATATTGCGGCTGGCATTAAAGCCAGGACGTGACTGATTAATCGCAGGGGCGGCAAGTTGGCTAAAATAATTAGTATTGTCTAATGCCACTTTTGGTGTGACATAACCTTCGGCAAAATCAAACGGTCGGCTCACGCTAGGACGAACATGTAAGCGCCAACCAACCGGCATGGTGAAGCTTAATGGATTATAATTGCTGTGATACATGAAATTAGTGAGTTCAGAACTCATCGTGAAATCAAATCCGGCGATACTATTAGGATAGTCGGCGCCTAAATTTAATTGTGGCACTCGACTATATTGATTAAAGGTATTAACCGGAGTGAAATTACTTAGCTGATGCAAGGTCTCATAGCCTTGTACCAGGGCCAAGAAGTTCCAGTGCACGCCTTGGTATTTTAAATCGACTTTATTTAGGAGTTGATTAGCGGCGACATAACCATAAGTGGTGCCAAAATCATGAAAGAAATAATCATCGGTAACGTAATTAATAATCGCATCGGCTGACCAATAACGGTTAAACACAAAAGTATTATTAAAGCTTACATAGGCGCGATTATTGCTAGCACGGCGTAAATCGTTAAGGTAAGGCCCAAGCCCAGCAGGCACAGGATTATATTTATTAATGTTGTTACGTTTAAAATAAGGCAAGGCTTGATCTTCAGGAATAAAGCTTAAATAGAGATTGCTTAAACTGTATTTGCTTAAGTAGCGAAACAAGGTGCTAAACAATACGCCGCGATCAGTCATTGGTCTAATATACCAAGTGCTATCGTAATTAGGCGCCATGTTCCAGTAAATGGGGAGTTTTAAATAACCGCCCTGCTCGCTGTTGTAACCAAATGAAGGGTAGAGCAAGCCGGACTTGCGTTTATTGCTAATTGGAAAAGAAAAGTAAGGAAAATAAAATACCGGAATATGCTTAACCTTCAGCACTACATTATGTGCATAGCCTCGACCACTATTTTTATTAAGGACTAATTTACTGGCTTGGATTTTCCAAGCTGGACTTTTTGGGGCGCAAGTACTGTAAGTAGCATGTTTTAAGATAATCACGTGATTCGGTAATTGCCGAATTTGCTGCGCGGTGCCCCAGCCATCGGTGGGGGCGTGATAGAGAGTATTTGGAGCATTATAACGGCGTAGGTAATAAGCGGCATTGTTGATAACGGCAGTGTGATTTTTAAAATTTATATATGCTTGTTGGCCCACCAATAAATGATCCGGTTGGCGCAGGTGGACATTGCCGTGTAGTTTTACCCAATCAATATGATGATTCTTATTGCGATATATGTAGGCTTTATCAGCCTTTATAATTCGACCCGGTTGGGTAACGACGACATTTTTTTTTAATACAGAAACACCGTTGGGCTTTAAAATAGTTGGTCCGTCGGCAGTAATCTGGCTGGGTAGCTTTTTCCACGGCAGTGGATGTGGGTTGTTTTGCACGAGCTTAGGAATTTTAAAATAACCGGGGCAAAGATTGCAGCGTCGATATTGATCCGGCACCCAATTTAATAGCTGCATTAATTGTTTTGGAGTATAGGCTTGGTAATTTGTTTGGTTAGAAATTTTATTGTGGGTGACAGGTTTTGAATGACTCCAGGCCACAGACAAGATCATCAACAATAGGCTGACAATTATGCTGTAAAGAACGATCCTGTTGCGAGTCACGGCGCTTAGTCCTGAGTGAATGAAATTGAGCCCAGCATATTAACCTTTCTTCGGGAATTTGGCTATGCTATTTTGATGGGCCTTTTATTAAGTTGACGTAAACAAAGTGAGCATAAAAAAGTCAAACCGGTCTGATGCGCAAATAGATCGCCATCAGCAATGTCAGCGTTGGTTGCTAAAGACGATGGGGTCGGTTGATCGATTTGAGCCATTAACGGGTGATGCCAGTTTTCGGCGTTATTACCGCGCTTATAGTAAAGGTCAGAATTATATTGTGATGGATGCTCCACCAGCACGAGAAGGTCTGCAGGCTTATATCGCGATTGCGGAGCAGTTGCAACAAGCCGGGTTAAATGTGCCAGAAATTATTGCGGTTGATCAAGCACAAGGATTTTTATTAGAAACGGATTTTGGCGATACGTTATTATTTGATGCATTGAATCCGGCTACGGTTTCTAGTTTATATCGGCAAGCAATGAACGAGCTTTTTAAAATCCAAACTTGTGCGCTTGATGTCGCAGACTACTCCTTACCCAAGTTTTGTGAAAAACTATATCGGCAGGAATTTGAATTATTTACCGATTGGTACTTGCAGCGCGCGCTTGGTTTGCAGCTAAGCTCATCTGCACAAGTGGTATTAAGCCAGCTGTTCGAGCATTTATTAAGCGTTGCCTTAAAGCAACCGCAGGTTTTTGTGCACCGAGATTATCATAGTCGAAATTTAATGTGTTTGAGTTCGGGCGGATTAGGTGTGCTTGATTTTCAAGATGCAGTGGCCGGCCCCATTACTTATGATTTATTATCGCTATTGCGTGATTGTTATATTGATTGGCCAGCTGCAAAAGTGCGAGAGTGGGTAAAAATTTATTATCAAGAGGCGAAAGATCGCCAATTAGTATCAGTTAGTTTTGATGAATTTTATTATTGGTTTGATTGCATGT
Source organism: Gammaproteobacteria bacterium (assembly GCA_022600315.1). GTDB lineage: Bacteria > Pseudomonadota > Gammaproteobacteria > Coxiellales > Coxiellaceae > JAHZKQ01. The sequence goes on along the minus strand of JAHZKQ010000159.1, from coordinate 488 downwards.
CTTTGCAACGACATTTAAAATGCATTGGGATTTTCTCACGATTAAATTTACGCGATAAAAAACCAAGTTATTTGCAGTATATTCCTAGAATTTTTAATTACATTGATGAAGTTGCTAATCGCTATAGCGAATTTTCTAAACTCAGCGAGTTATTGCAGCATTGCTGCGTGGAGGGATAAATAATGAAAGCGATGATTTTAGCGGCCGGGCGTGGTCAGCGTTTGCGGCCATTAACTGACAAGACACCCAAGCCATTAATTGTTGTGGGTGGGCAAGCCTTAATTGAGCGGCAAATTGTGGCGCTAAAGGCGGCTGGGGTGGCGGATATTATTATTAATTTAAGTTATCTGGCCAAACAAATCATGACAAAATTAGGAGACGGTCGTCATTATGGCGTTAACTTAATTTATTCCTATGAGGGTGAAAGGCCTTTGGAAACCGGCGGCGGTGTAAAACATGCTTTGCATTTATTGGGTGATGAGCCGTTT
>JAHZKQ010000158.1 GCA_022600315.1 Gammaproteobacteria bacterium | reverse complement strand
TTTGAAGCAGAAAAAACTACCAGCATCGAAGAAATTAATGCCTTGATGAAAAAGGCCAGTGAAAATGAATTAAAAGGTATTTTGGGTTATAACACCGAGAGTTTGGTATCGATTGACTTTAACCATAATTCACATTCTTCCACATTTGATGCGACTGAAACGCGCATGCTGGGGAATCTGATTAAAGTGTTATCGTGGTATGATAACGAATGGGGTTTTTCGAATCGCATGCTGGATACTGCCACCGCAATGATGCAGGCAAAATAAGGACTAATATGCTTACCGATCAGTTACTAAAAATGTCAGATGTAATGCTGACTAACCGGCGAGTATTAATTCGTGAAGATTTAAATGTGCCTTTAGAGGATGGTAAAATCGTTGATGACACGCGAATTCAACGTGCCTTACCGACTTTAAAACTAGCCTTAGAAGCTGGCGCAAAAGTCATGGTGATGTCGCATTTGGGTCGGCCTAAAGAAGGTGAATTTGACCAAGCGGCTTCGTTATTGCCAGTTGCTAAAGCATTAAGTAACACCTTGAATTGTAAAGTTGAATTAGCAAGTGATTATTTAGATGGCGTCGATATTAAATCTGGGCAAATTGTTTTATTGGAAAATATTCGTTTTAATGCTGGGGAAAAATCCTGCGATAATAAGTTAAGTCAACAATACGCTAAATTATGCGATGTCTTTGTGATGGATGCTTTTGCTACTGCGCATCGCTCACAAGCTTCCACTACTGGCGTTGCCGAATATGCCCCGGTGATTTGTGCGGGTCCACTTTTAATCGAAGAATTGCGACATTTAACGCAGGCCTTAGAAAATCCGCAGCGGCCGTTGGCGGCAATTGTTGGCGGCTCTAAAGTTTCAACTAAAATGCGTTTAATCGAGCGCTTATTAGGTAAGGTTGATAAGTTAATTGTTGGTGGTGGCATTGCCAATACATTTTTAAAAGCCGCTGGGTTTCCAATTGGGGCTTCACTTTATGAGGCTGATTATATCGAGCAAACTAAAGTTTTATTGGATAAAGCCGAGCAAAATAATATTGTTTTACCACTGCCGATTGATGTGGCGGTCGCTACTGAGTTTAAAGCTAGTGCCAAAGCAAATATTAAAGCCATCAATGATGTTGGTGATGATGAATTGATTCTCGATGTAGGTCCAGGTACGGCCGCGCATTATGCAACTTTATTGACAGGCGTGGCAACTATCGTTTGGAATGGACCCCTGGGGGTGTGTGAGTTTCCTGAATTTAGCCATGGTACGCATGAGCTTGCTAAAGCTGTTGCTGCAAGTGCGGCGTATTCAATTGCAGGTGGTGGTGACACTTTAGCAGTATTAAATCAGTTTGGTTTGCAGCAAGAAATTTCTTATATTTGTACTGGCGGCGGCGCTTTTTTAGCTTTTCTTGAAAATGGCTCACTGCCGGCGGTTGATGTTTTATTAAAGAGAGCGACATAATATGGAAAATGAACATTTTTTAAGACGCACTAAAATTGTTGCGACCTTAGGGCCAGCGACGAGTAGCCCGAAAGTGATTGCAGATATTATTCGTGCAGGTGTAAATGTGGTGCGATTAAATTTTTCACATGGCACGCATCTAGAACATAAAAACCGAATTGATACGGTCCGTGCAGAGGCTGCCAAGCAAAACCGTATCGTTGGTATTTTAGCAGATTTGCAAGGCCCAAAAATTCGCGTTGCCAGTTTTGTTGACCATAAAGTTATTTTAAATGCGGGGGATAATTTTGTTTTAGATGCGGGTTTAGAAAATAATGCGGGCACTTGTGAGAAGGTAGGGATTGACTATAAAGAATTGCCAAATGATGTAAGTGCCGGTGATTTTTTATTATTGGATGATGGTCGCCTTACTTTAAAAGTAGATAAAGTGAATGGTGCAAAAATTCATTGCAAAGTCATCGTTGGTGGTGTGTTATCGGATCATAAAGGGATTAATCGACAAGGCGGCGGTTTATCAGCAAAAGCCTTAACCGATAAAGATAAAGATGATTTAAATTTTGTAGTGGGCTTGGATGTAGAATATATTGCGATTTCTTTTCCGCGTACCGCAGAAGATGTTAATGAAGCGAAAAAACTAGTTAAGCAAGCCGGTGGTTCTGCCGCGATTATTGCTAAAATAGAGCGCGCCGAGGCGGTTGAGCATATTGCCGATATTATTAAAGCCTCCGATGGGGTGATGGTAGCACGTGGCGATTTAGCGGTTGAAATTGGTGAAGCCGAAGTGCCTATTGTGCAAAAAGATATTATTCACCGTGCCAGACACTTAGATCGGCCGGTCATTATTGCCACCCAAATGATGGAGTCCATGATTCAAAGCACAGTGCCAACCCGTGCGGAAGTGTCTGATGTTGCTAATGCCGTCATGGAAAACACCGATGCGGTGATGTTATCGGCAGAAACTGCGGTGGGTCAACATCCAGTGACAGTCGTTAAAACTATGTCACGGATTTGTTTGCGCGCGGAGACTCAACGTCGCTATCAAGTATCAAAGCACCGTTCAGGTTCACGTTTTCAACGCATTGATGAAGCGGTAGCGATGGCTACCATGTTTACCGCAAATCATTTTAATATTGCCGCAGTGATCGCCTTAACTGAATCAGGCGCAACCACATTATGGATGTCACGCGTGCGCACGGCAATGCCAATTTATGGTTTAAGTCGACAGCCGCGCACCTTGGGTCGCATGGCATTATATCGCGGTGTTTATCCAATTTATTTTGATGTCACTAAATCTACCCGGGATGATGTTAATCGCGAGGCAGTGGCGATTATGGAGAAGCGCAAAGTATTGCAAAAGGGTGACTTAGTGATTCTTACTAAAGGTGATCATCAAGGTGTAGGCGGCGGTTCAAACGCCATGAAAATTTTAAAAGTGGGTGAAATAATATAATGAATTGGACAGCAATAGTTGCGGTTGTTGCGGGTGCGTTATTAACTTTTTGGTTAGTGCGTATGGTTCGTGGTAATCCAAAAGCATTCAGTCAAACCAATCTTTCAAAAAGCGCCTACACACTAGGTATTCTAGCTTTAATATTAATTGCTGTGATTGCAGTGGCGGTGATGTTGCTAAGAGCGTGAGGATTGCAGTTGCTCTAGACCTTAAATTAAATACTTTTAAAACAAATAAAAAATTGTCGAGTTGTTTGTAAATGATGAGCGAATTCCCGCAAAGTATCGAGATCATAAGCTGAAAGGTAATTATAAGGGTGTTCGAGAATTATATTTAAAACCAGATGATTTATTGCTATATATTAAAATACATCAAGAAAAAGTTATATTAATGGAATTGGAGAGTCATTCTGATATGTTCTAATTATTAGTTGTTCGAGTGAAAGCGCTTTATTGATTAGTATTGACAGATCTTTTTAATAAAAAAGCTAATACAGTGGCAATTAAACACAATGCGCTTAACACCCACATTACCGCTGAAAAGCCTTTGATAAAAGCTTGTTTGGCTAGTTGACCGACCACCTGAAAGTCAGCGGTTGGTAATTTTTCAACTAGTTCACTGACTGGTCGAGTGCCATTAGCGATATGGTTGACTAGTTTGATTTGGCTTGGGTTTAATTGATTTAGCCATGCAGTGGAAAATTGCATTAAATGATGTGAGCTAATGATATCAATTTGGGCGCCGCTAATCGCAATCCCCAGCGAGCCGCTCATAAAACCCAAGGTGTAAAACATGCCAACGCCTTCGCCGGTGCTAGATTCGGGTAGCGATGAGAGGGTGGAATTTACTGTAGCAGGAATCATAATGCCGTTAGCAACGCCAATAAAAAATAATGCCGATAAAATAAAGTAGATCGAGCTGTGTAAATTTAATAGGGCCAATAATAAAAACCCAAGAAATGACATTAGGGCGGCAAAAATAATTGGCCTGCGATAGCCAAATTGATCACAGCACACGCCAGCAATTGGTGAGAAAATACCAATCATGGCAGCATAGATTAA
>JAHZKQ010000157.1 GCA_022600315.1 Gammaproteobacteria bacterium | reverse complement strand
CTGAAGATGATGGCTATGCAGATTTTGTTGAATTGCTGGCAAATCAACGGGACATGATCATTAGGAATATTCGGCATGCAATAAATTTTCAAATGGATATTTATCAGGTTTTTAACGGGGTACTAGCGGTAATATGGCAGACGGTGAATTCGTGGTTGGTAGATAATGAATGGAAAGAGGTAGAATTTAAATTAGGTGATTGGGATTGGTCAGATGACATGCAAAGATTTTTATGTCTTTATATGGTTTATGAAGTTTTTTTAGCGGTTAATATATCATTGAATCATTTGATTCTTCCGACAGATCGAGGGGATGCTATAAGTGATTTTTCTGAAAGTGATAGGTGTTGTTGTTTTAATTTATCGGCCAGAACATCGAAAAGATCTATTGCTTCAGCACCGCAGCATCAAAATTTAAGCTCGGCATCAGTTGCAGCACTTAAAAAAGTTGGCGTTATCGATCGCTTTGCGGTTAAAAAAAATGCTTTGGCATGGTATTGGAAATTTTTAACGGCTAGCGCTATGTTGCTTGAGATCGGTGCAGGTTTGGCGCTGTCATTTCTATTTCCACCTGCCGCACCAATTATTGCCCCTTACCTTGGAAAGCTAATCTATTGGCAACTTGGTTTATTTGCTGCAGGATTAACTTTACTGGCGCATCTTAGCCATATTGGACTGCAAGATTTACCCGTTGCTCAAATTGCAGATCTTAACCCTGAACTTGTTAACGCTGCTCCTGCTACACAACGCCATCAAGAGAGTCAAGCAGTAGAGCGACTAGATGCGGCGAATAATCCACACAGAATTTTCAGTGGGCACGATAGACACTCGCGTGGAGGGGCTTTAAGCAGTTTAACGATTGATGCAGCGGCTGCGTTTAATGAAGCTCGTGATAATACGCTCAGCCCAACAGGTAGTTTCCATTCGGTCGTTCTTTCACCGCTGGTGCAACAATCAATACATTCGCCACGTTCGCCACTTTCACAGGTTGCGTCAGAGGTGCCAACTTCACGGCCCATGTCTCCGACGTCTGATGGGCCATAAAAATTAATCAGTTGCCGTTTTTATGGGTAATGGTTTCATCATCAGGGCTGGTGAGATTTTCATTCCAGGGTAAGCTGCGATAGCCTGGAGTATGCAGCGGAATAATCGGATATTTAATAATATTGAAATACGGTGAATAGTCAAAATCACTGGGAGTAAATAATCTTGGGTTGCGATGAATAAATTCTAGGTGATGTGATTGATCTTCGCGAATCAGCGGTAAAATAGGAAATTTAACCTCTGAGAAAGCGTGGGCAATCATTGCCGAGCAAATTTCTTCCATAGATTTATTAGGGTTATTATCAAATAAGCTTGAGCGCCAGCGGCCAGGGATTAATTTGCTTTTTAATAAAAATCGGCCAAGGTCTAGTAAGTGGCGCAAGCTATATTCTTTGCCAAGACTCTTGCTGGCATAAGCCACAACGTGTTGCGCGTCGCTGTGGGCTAAACCTGCTGGGCGACAAATTCGTATATGACTGTTGCGATAATACCGTAGTGGTGTGATGATGGTGCCTTTGCCAAGAATACTTTCAACCACCAGTTGATCGCTGGGTGGCCCTTGGTAGTGTTTATGAACTTGCTCGCGAACTTGGCGATCTTCAATATCGTGTAAGCGACCAATATACAGCACGGCATGACTCCAAGGGCTTAAAGTAATCCGCTGTATCATTTTGCTGACCCAATTTTGGCCTTCAATTAATAGCACATCAGCAGTTTTCACTTCATGGCTAATGCGATCAAAGCTAGATAAATAACTCGGTTTATCTGGAACAGATTCTTCTAGTTGATGAGTGATTTTTTGCAGTAACCATTTAGTCATTCCCATTATTGACATCCTTATTCGTCAATTCAATGGCAAAGCCAAGGTAGTTATTTGGCGTTAGTGCCAATAATGTTTTTTTATCGGCTGCCGGAATATTCAGTGTTTTGATAAATTCTTTAATGCGGGTTTCGGTAATGGCTTCGCCACGGGTTAATTCTTTTAATTGTTCGTAGGCGTCAGCAATACCATGTCGGCGCATTACAGTTTGCAAAGCTTCGGCTAACACCTCCCAGTGTGAAGCTAACTCTTTTTCAATAACAGTTTCGTTGGCAATAAGTTTTTGCAAGCCCTTATGATGACTTTGATAAGCAATATAGCTATAACCAAAAACAATGCCTAAATTACGCAGTACTGTGGAGTCGGTTAAATCCCGTTGCCAGCGTGAGATCGGTAATTTATTGCTAAAGTGCATAATTAAGCTATTAGCAATACCAAGATTGCCTTCCGAATTTTCAAAATCAATTGGGTTTATTTTATGTGGCATAGTTGATGAGCCGACTTCGCCTTTGACACGTTGTTGTTGAAAAAATCCCAAGGAAATATAGCTCCAAATATCGCGATTTAAATCGATTAAGATAGTGTTAAAACGCGAAATAATTTGTAAAAATTCAACCAGGTTATCATGCGGTTCGATTTGTGCAGTAAATAAATTTGGGGTTAGCCCTAGCTCATGAATAAAACTTTCGCTTAAAGTTGGCCAATCAATATCGGGGTAAGCGATGCGATGAGCGTTAAAATTTCCAACTGCACCGTTAAATTTAGCGCTTAAACTAAATTGCTTTAATTGTAAATACTGGCGCTCTAAGCGCATGTTAAAGTTTTTTAATTCTTTGCCAAGTGTCGTTGGCGTAGCCGGCTGGCCGTGAGTTCTAGCCAGCATACTCAGTTTGGCGGTGTCTTTAGCCATGGTGTTTAATTGTCTAATAAGGGTGAGCATGGCCGGTAATAAAACTTTTTTGCTGGCTTGTTGTAGCATTAGGCTATAAGCAACGTTGTTAATGTCTTCAGAGGTGCAACCAAAATGCACAAATGGAATTAATTGTTCCAAGTTCAGCCGGTTAAGTTGTTCTTGTAAATAATATTCAACGGCTTTGACGTCGTGATTGGTGGCTTGCTCAATCATTTTGATTTGTTTGGCCTCATCGAGGTCAAAGTCATCGAGCAATTGTAGCAGTTGCTGTTGTTGTTTTTTATTAAGCGAGGAGGTTTTGGTAATGCCATCGGTTTGACAAAGTTTGATCAGCCAATGAATTTCCACACTGAGTCGAAACCGAATGAGTCCGTATTCACTCATGCAATCTGCCAGGGCTTGAGATTTATTGTAATAGCGACCATCGAGTGGCGATAGTGCGCTGAGTTGGTTCAGTTCCATAAGTGCTCCACTTGAAAATATCCTAATATCCACCTGAGTATACATCAGATTTTGGTTGGCAAACACGTTGAATTGGTTATCGGTTGGGATTTGCTCCGGGATAGGCGATCCGGTATAGTCGGTAGGTTAAGATGTAGCGCTATGGCGCATTTTATAGGGACTTTATTGGAGCCATTTATTATGGAGTTCGTCGATCTCAAATCTCAGTACAAAGATCTGGCCGATGAGATCAATTCACGCATGCAACGCGTGCTTGAGCACGGCCAGTTTGTGATGGGTCCGGAAGTCAGTGAGCTTGAGCAACAGCTGGCTAAGTTTATTGATGTGCCACATTGCATTACCTGTTCGGATGGGACTAATGCACTATTGCTGGCGATGATGGCGTTGGAAGTCGGGCCAGGTGATGAGGTGATTACCACGCCGTTCAGTTTTTTCGCCACCGCAGAAATGATATTGCTGTTAGGTGCTAAACCGGTTTTTGTTGATATTGATCTTGAAAGCTACAATCTTAATCCTAAGTTGGTTGAGATGGCGCTTACTAAGCGTACTAAAGCTATTATGGCAGTGAGTTTGTTTGGTCAAATGGCTGATATGACAGCGATTAATGCCATCGCTAATGCGCACAATATTGCGGTGATTGAAGATGCGGCGCAAAGTTTTGGTGCCAGGCAAAATGGTGTGGTTTCAGGCTCAGCAGCGACTATCGCTTGCACCAGTTTTTTTCCTTCTAAACCTTTAGGTTGTTATGGTGATGGCGGCGCTTGTTTTACAGCGGATGCCAATTTAGCGCAACGCTTAATGGAATTGCGTAATCATGGCCAAACACAGCGTTATTGGCATCAACACGTGGGTTTAAATAGTCGGCTTGATACGCTGCAGGCAGCCATTTTATTGGCAAAACTAGAAGTTTTTCCAGCTGAAATTAAAGCCCGGCAGCGCAGTGCTAAATTATATGACGAGTTGTTATTAGCGCCGATTGTCACGCCAAAAATATTGGCAGGCAATAGCAGTGTTTACGCCCAATATACCATTCGCGTTAAGCAGCGTGATGCCTTGGCGGATTGGCTGAAGAGTCGCAAGATTCCAGTTGCGATGCATTATCCAACATTATTGAATCATCAGCCGGTGTTTGCTGGTACAGATGCCATGAAGCAAGCTTTGCCAAATGCAGAGCAAGCCGCTAATGAAGTATTGAGTTTGCCGATGCATCCGTATTTGACGCGTGCAGAAATTAACGAAATTACTGCTGCGGTTAATGGTTTTAGTGTCTCTACAGAAAAACTAACGCGAGTGGCAATGGCTTAAAATTTGGGGTTGATTCAAAACTTGACCCCAGTAAAAGGATTTACTGTCGATGATGACAAATCAACTTAATGCTAATCAGCATCGTTTCACCATTCAAATTATTATTGGTATGTTGCTAGGGGTGTTGTTTGGGTTGTTATTGCGTTGGTTGCCATTACCTGTTTCGATTCGTGTTTTCATTGTCTCTCAAGTTTTGCATACCGGCGGCACGTTATTTATTAATTTATTGAAAATGATGGTGGTGCCAGTTGTTTTTGTGTCTTTAGTGTTAGGGTGCAGTGGCTTAAAAAATCCAAGTCAGTTGGGCCGTGTCGGCGGTCGAGCATTTTTATTTTATATTATTACCACTGTGATTGCAGTGAGTTTGGCTTTAATTATTGCCAAAGCCTTTGGCATTGGTAAAGGTTTAGAATTAACGGTACAGCAAAATTTTCGTCAGCCATCACCACCGGATATGCAAAGTGTGATTACGGGTATTGTGCCGGTTAATCCGTTAATGTCTTTGGTTAGTTCTCATATGCTACAGATTATCTTTTTTGCATTATTTTTTGGAATGGTGATAATCTCACTGCCCAAAATTAGCAAGTCGATGAGCAATGCGTTTGAAGCTTTGAACGCAGTGTTTATTAAGATGACTATTTTAATTATTAAGCTCGCACCGATCGGGGTGTTTTTTCTGTTGGCAGAGTTATTTGCGAAGATTGGCTTTGGCTTAATTCGGCACTTATTAGGTTATTTTTTCTTGGTGTTGTTAGTGTTAGCGGTGCAGATGGTTGTTGTTTATAGTGTGTGTGTGT
>JAHZKQ010000156.1 GCA_022600315.1 Gammaproteobacteria bacterium | reverse complement strand
GTTGTTGCTTTAGTGTCGAGTTTATTAGTTTTATTTCTTGTACCTTTTTTATCTTCAAATCAGCGGTCGTGTTTCTTGCATGGCGAGTTGGCTAATTGCAAGCGCGGCGCTACAGCCTTGCAGGCATTGCCAGCCAAGCTTGGTGTCGTTAGGGTTAAGCTTGCTAATTAAAAGTGGTGATTGAGTGTTCATGGTCGCTATTGTATAGAAATCTAACGCAGTTTCCAACAACGGGTATTTTATGACAGCAAAACTTAGCTATCGCCAAATCATCGTGCTATTCGTTCTAGTAGTAGTGTGTTTAATGATTAATATTGATTTTACCGCGGTGAATCTTGCCTTGGTGTCAGTTTCAAAAGATTTTCATGTTAAGTTGCAGTTAGTGCAATGGGTAGTGAGTGGCTATCTACTCATTTGGGTGGCAACTTGCATACCTTCAGGGCGCTTGGCGGATACTTACGGTCGCCGTCGGACATTTTTATGTGGTTTAGTGTTTTTTACAGTCGCTTCAGCTGTTTGTGGTGCTGCACCAAATGTTGAAACCTTAATTATTGCTCGAGCATTTCAAGGTTTGGGTGGCGGGCTATTAATGGCGCCAATTTTTAATTTGGTTTTTGTGAGTTTTCCGCCTGAACGTCATGGTTGGGCGGTGGGTTTTATGAGTGGTGCGATCGGTTTAGGTTTAGCGGTTGGGCCGCCGTTAGGTGGTGCGATCTTGCATTACTTGGATTGGCGTTGGATTTTCTTCATTAATGTGCCATTGGGTATTTTGGCAGTTATAATCGTTATGCGCTTAATTCCTAAGGAACCCTGGCGGATTTCAGATAAACCACTACCAATTTTTGATATGCTGTTAATAATGGTTGTGGTCCTAAGTTTAGTATTAGGAATAAATACTGGGGCAGAACAAGGTGTTACTTCATTATTATTTATAGTTTTGGCAATAATGGCGATTGGAAGTTTAGCACTTTTTTGTTATCGACAATTGCGTTTAAAGCATCCTCTGGTAAATATTCGGTTTTTTAAAAATCCTTCATTAGTGGGCTGTATTAGCTGTTTCTTTTTATTTCAGGTGAGTTTAGGTGCCTTGCTAGTTATTTTAGCTTTATATCTGCAAAATATTGTCGGATTATCAGCTTTTAGTTCAGGCTTGATGTTTATGGCACTAACTGCGATTTGGGGTTTGGTTTCACCTTATGGTGGGCAAATGACCGATACTTTAGGTTCGAGGTTACCGGTTGTGGCAGGTTTGTTGATTTTGGGTTTTGGCTTGTTTTTATTTGGCTGGGTGATGCCAAATACTTCGATTGTACGCTTTATTATTTATTTTATTATCCTGGGTATGGGCTGCGCCTTATGTTTTCCAGCGCTAAATGCTTTAATTTTAGTGGTGGCGCCAGAGGAGCATTTAAGTGTTTTTGCCAGTTTATTTGTGACCATGGGTTTGATTGGTAATCCACTAAGTTTTGTGCTGAGCAGTTATTATTATTCGCATTTAACTTTAATGAAGGTATTGAGTCAGCTACACAGCAAGCTGCAATTAACCACAGATCAAGTTGCCAATTTAACTCAAGTGATCAATAAAACCCATTTTGCACCGCAGGGCTTAGTGACTTTTTCTAAAGCTGTGTTGCCGCAGTTAACTTGGCAGATTAAACAGGCCTATACGTCTAGCATGCATATTATCATGCTAACTTGCGCGATTATTTTATTGTTTGCCGCTGTGTTGGCGATGGTATTAATTCAGCATCAAGGCGGCCGCAAAAATAAAAATAGTCTTTATATATCAAATGGTTAAATTAAACTTTTAGTTTATTTACATCTCCAGACACATTACTGTATAATAGTTATACATTGCTAATAAAAGAGGGTATCTAAATGAAAAAAAGTTTTTTGCTTGGAATTGGTACCGCGGCGGCTATATTTACTCTGTCAGCGTCTGCCAGTTTGTTAGCGGGACCTGTTGGCGGCAATGCTACATTGTACACCGTTATTACTAAAACCCCTGGAAATAAAACAATTGATGCGACTTCCATCCAGATCTTAGGCAGTGTAAATGTAAACTGCTCAAATTTGCAAAGCTATAATTTTCCTCCTCCAAGATTAATCACGGCGGGAACCACTAATGAAACGGCAAGTTATGTTAATGCCATTGCTACTCACTTTCTTGGCATGAAAGTTAATCAGCTGCGGTGTTTGCAAATGAAAACAGCTTACAATGGCAAGCAAGTTAATACGCCAATGATTAAGTTATATGTTGATGCCTCTGGGCAATATACTGGCTCTGACCAAAAGAGTCCGATCGTGTTGGATTACACGCAATAAGTTTTTATTCATAAATGGAGTCGTAATATATTATTGCTCCATTTTTTTATTCACTAATAATTCCGCCACCCAAACAGATATCATTTTGATAAAACACAATTGATTGGCCCGGCGTTATGGCGCGTTGAGGTTCGGTAAATTCAATCTTTAGTTGTTTGGCGTTTAAGGCAGTGACTTTGCAGGCTTGATCTTGCTGTCGATAGCGTATTTTAGCTCGGCAATTAAATGGCGGTTTAGGTGCTGTACCACTGACCCAGTCAAATTGTTGGCAAATTAAGGCGCTTTTAAATAATAACGGATGCTCACTGCCTTGCCCAACGATTAAAACATTCTCTTTAATATTTTTATCTAATACATACCAGGGCGCATCTTTAGCATTTTTTAAGCCGCCAATATTTAAACCTTGGCGTTGACCGATGGTATAAAACATTAAGCCATCATGCTGGCCTATGGTTTTGCCGTCAGGCGTTTGCATTTCGCCAGGTTGAGCCAGTAAAAACTCTTTGAGAAAATCTTTAAACTTACGCTCACCAATAAAACAAATACCAGTGCTATCTTTTTTAGCATAGTTAGCTAGTTTATGGGCTTTGGCAATTTCACGAACTTTAGTTTTTTCGAGTCCACCGAGAGGAAAAAGGCTATGAGCTAATTCAAATTGCCCTAGAGTATATAAAAAATAACTCTGATCTTTGCTATTATCTAAGCCCTTTAATAATTCATATTTATCATCTTGCTTGGCAATTCTTGCATAATGTCCGGTTGCTAAATAATCGGCGCCGATATCTAAAGTATGTTTTAAGAAAGTGTTAAATTTAATTTCTTTATTACACCAAATATCAGGGTTGGGTGTGCGTCCAGCATTAAATTCATCTAGGCAGTATTGGAAAACTTTATGCCAATAGTCTTTACTAAAATTTACCACCTGCAGATCAATATCAAGTTGTTTGGTAATTTTGCGGGCATCATTTAAATCTTGCTCGGCGGTACAATGCGGGTCATCATTATCAGTTTCCCAGTTCTGCATAAAGATGGCGCTGACGGCATAACCTTGCTCTTTTAGTAATAGCGCCGTTACCGCCGAATCAACGCCGCCAGATAGGCCCACCACAATTTTGGCGTTGGGCTTGTCGAGTTTTATGTGAGGTAGTTTGTTCATGGTCGTAGTGTATCAGAAACTTAAGTTGTTCTACTGCCTTTCAGGCTTATTTTTGCTATCATGCGCGCCATGACTAAGATGACATTTAATATCACCCATACCGATGGGGCAGCACGCCAAGGCCAACTTGAGTTTGCGCGTGGCGTAGTGGACACTCCAGCGTTTATGCCGGTTGGCACGTATGGCACAGTCAAAGCGATGACGCCAGAGGAAGTGCGCAATACGGGTGCGCAAATTCTTTTAGGTAATACTTTTCATTTATTATTGCGGCCAGGCCCTGAGATCATTCAAGCTCATGGTGATTTGCATGACTTTATGCATTGGGATGGGCCGATCCTAACTGATTCAGGTGGTTTTCAGGTTTTTAGTTTAACGCAGTTACGAAAGCTCACCGAGAAAGGCGTGACTTTTCGCTCACCTTTGAATGGCAGCTTGGTAGAATTAACGCCAGAAAAGGCGATTCAGATGCAGCATACTTTGGGTTCGGATATTGTGATGGTGTTCGATGAGTGCACGCCATATCCTGCCACTTTAAGAGTGGCGCGTGAGTCGATGGAGCTCAGTATGCGCTGGGCTAAGCGTTGTCTAGTGGCGCATGGGGATGCGCCGGGAGCTTTATTTGGGATCGTGCAGGGCGGTATGTATCCTGAGCTTCGTCAAGCCTCATTGACAGCTTTAAATGAATTAGATTTCCCCGGGCTTGCCATTGGTGGCTTATCCGTGGGTGAGCCGAAGCATTTAATGTTTAAAGTATTAGATGAGTTAATGCCAATAATGCCGGATAAGAAACCGCGTTATTTGATGGGGGTTGGTAAACCTGAGGATATTATTGAAGGTGTGCGACGTGGTATTGATATGTTTGATTGCGTGATGCCAACTCGTAATGCGCGCAATGGTTGGTTATTTACTCGTCGTGGTGCAGTCAAAATTCGCAACAGTCAATACCGTCACGACCTAAGTCCGCTCGATGCTGAATGTGCTTGCTATACCTGCCAAAACTATACTCGCGCTTACTTGCATCATTTATTTCGCGCAGGTGAAATCTTAAGTGCGCGATTAAACACCATCCACAATCTTACTTTTTACCAAGATTTGATGCATAATTTGCGTCAAGCCATCAGAGCAGGTACATTAGATGCCTTTGTCACTGATTTTATGAGCAAACAATGCGGGAGCGAAAATGCGAAACTTACTGTCTAAACTTCTAACTTCAATCGTCATGGCGTTTGCCATTGCTTTGCCGGCTTTAGCCGCAACCCCGGTAGCGGGTCATCATGGGCAGGGCTCAGGATTTTTATCGATGCTGCCGATGTTGATTATTTTTGCTGGGTTATTTTATTTCTTATTGGTTCGACCACAGCAAAAACGTGCTAAGCAGCAACGTGAATTACTGGGCGCCTTGCATTCTGGTGACGAAGTAGTAAACACGGCGGGTATTGTGGGGCGCATTTCTAAAATGCAAGATCATTATGCCACCATTGAAATTAGTAAGGGCGTGGAAATCACTTTGCAAAAGCAAGCCATCTCGGCAACTTTACCGAAAGGCACTTTGGATTCGATTGCTTAAGGTAGTTTAATGAATCAATATCCGCTTTGGCGTTACATCTTACTGGTTATCTTAATTGTTATTGGTTTGGTTTATGCGGCGCCAAATTTATTTGGCGAAGATCCAGCCATTCAAGTGACGCCTAAAAATGCGGCTGCTTTGCCAATAGATTTAAGTCAAAGGATTGCAACCGGTCT
>JAHZKQ010000155.1 GCA_022600315.1 Gammaproteobacteria bacterium | reverse complement strand
TGGAAACTGCATCGACTTTGCCAATTAACTGTTGATAATCGTCGTAGGCCGCAACACCAAGTTTTTTAGCAAAATCCTGCAGGCGCTTTGAGTTGATATCGCAAAGTGCGGTTAATTCTGAGTTCGCAAGTTTGGCGTATTTTTCAGCGTGATAGTGGCCCAAATAGCCAACTCCGACCACGGCTGTTCGAATTTTACCCATAAACTGATCAATAAATGCTAGATTAGATTAGGGCTGTTATCTTGGCATTTTTTAGATTGACTTGCAAACCACAGGCTCGCTAGACTGGCAGACTGTAAGTAAAAGGAATTTTTGATGGATGAGTTAATTGCAGGGGTGGATGAGGCTGGCCGTGGGCCATTAGCAGGGCCGGTGGTAGCAGCTGTGGTAATTCTAAACGCAGCCGATCCAATTGATGGCTTGGCGGATTCTAAAAAGCTTTCAGCAAAGCGTCGAGAGGCGCTTTATACCGAGATTACCACGCGCGCTAAGGCCTATGCGCTGGGTCGCGCTGAGGTTGATGAAATTGACACCCTAAATATTTTACAGGCCACAATGCTAGCCATGCAGCGTGCAGTGCAAGCTTTGGCAATCGCCCCAAGCCAGGTTCTAGTGGATGGTAATCGTTGTCCGGAGTTAATTTACCCCACTGAAGCGATTAT
Organism: Gammaproteobacteria bacterium; assembly: GCA_022600315.1. GTDB lineage: Bacteria > Pseudomonadota > Gammaproteobacteria > Coxiellales > Coxiellaceae > JAHZKQ01. The sequence goes on along the minus strand of JAHZKQ010000155.1, from coordinate 2,873 downwards.
TGGTGGTGATGATAAGGTGGCGGCGATTAGCGCGGCATCAATCTTGGCTAAAGTAACTCGTGATCGAGAAATGTTGGTGATGGCTGAACAATATCCACGCTATGGATTTGCTAAACACAAAGGTTATGGTACGGTGGTGCATCGACAGGCGCTTAAAAAATGGGGGCCGTGTGAGCATCATCGGCAAACTTTTTTAAAAAAAATTCTTAAAAAAAGGATTGGGTAATGACAACAAAATTACAGCTTGCTGTATTGTGTGGTGGGCAATCCACTGAGCATGAGATTTCCTTGATTTCAGCGCGTAATGTAGTTACGGCATTGGCTGTTGATCAATACGATGTGCAGATTATTTATATTAGCAAAAAAGGCGCTTGGTATTTATTGCCTGATGCGCAAATGTTGTTGCAATATAATTTAGAAGGCCCTGCACTTGACCCTAAAAAAATGCAAGCGCTACTGATTACTCCAGGAGAACCAGAACCCATTGCTTATCAAGCTAATCTAGCAGAGCGACTCACAATTGATTGTGTTATTCCTATATTGCATGGTAGTCATGGCGAAGATGGCATGATGCAGGGTTTATTGGAAATATTAGATTTACCTTATGTGGGTGCTGATGCATTAAGTTCGGCAGTTTGTATGAATAAGCATACTTGCAAAGCGTTGCTTGCACAAGCAGGTTTGCCGGTAGTGCCGTGGCAATTAGTAGCACGTAATACTTTGACTCAATTTAACTACGCTAAGCTTAAAGATCGGTTTGGAGAAGTTTTATTTATTAAGCCGGTTAGTTTAGGTTCTTCAATTGGGATTAATAAGGTGCATGATGCAGGATCTTATGTTGCTGGTTTAGATGATGCCTTTCGTTATACTGATCATGTTATTGTTGAGCCGACTGTGGTAGGTCGTGAAATTGAAATTGCAGTATTAGGTGATGATGACCCAATAGCTTCTTTGCCAGGTGAAATTGTGAGTCATCATGAGTTTTATTCTTATCAGGCAAAATATTTGGACCCCAAGGGCGCGGATTTAATTGCACCGGCAGAACTTAGCAATGACATTATTGAGAAATTACAAGAACTCGCTATGCAGGCATTTATTGCTGTAGGTTGTAGCGGCATGGCGCGAGTGGATTTTTTTGTTACCGCTGATGACAATATATTAATTAATGAAATTAACACGATTCCAGGCTTTACTAATATCAGTATGTACCCACGTTTGTGGGTGTCAACCGGCTTGGCAACGCCGCAGCTATTAGAGCGTTTGATTGGGTTAGCATTAACGCGTTACCAGCAGCAAAAATCATTATTGTGTGATTGGCAAGCGTCTGATCCAGTAAATACAACTTTGAGTTAAATAAATTATGGCGACACAATTTATTCATTTAAATATTCATACTGAATTTTCTATTCAGGATAGTTTGGTGCGAATTGATGAATTAATTAAACAGGCTGTTGAACATAAAATGCCAGCCTTAGCCATTACCGATTTAAATAATTTATTTGCTTTAGTGAAATTTTATCGTAAAGCTATAGCGGCCGGGATTAAGCCGATTATTGGTGCCGATATGGTGTTGGTGCGGGACAATGTTTCTAGTCGTGTTACATTGTTATGTCAAGACCAAGGAGGTTATCATAATTTAACGGAATTAATTTCTTTAGCTTATTTAGAAGGTCAACAACTCTATCAACAACCAGCCATTACCTGGCAGTGGTTGCAACAACGTGCCGAGGGTTTAATTGCTTTGTCAGGCAACATTAATGGCGATATTGGGCAAGCACTTTTAAATGGCAAAGAAGAATTGGCTTATAAGCATTTGCAAGAATGGCAGCAGTTGTTCCCAGAGCGATTTTATTTAGAAATATCAAAAACTGCTCGCCAAGCTGAAGCTGCCTATTTACCAGCAGTGCTTAAATTAGCCGAGCATGCAGCGGTGCCGGTAGTGGCAACCAATGTGGTGCGTTTTATGCAAGCAAATGATTTTGAAGCCCATGAAGCGCGGGTTTGCATTCAATCTGGTAATGTTTTAAGTGATCAGAGTCGAGAGCGTAAATATACTGATCAGCAATATTTTCGAAGCTCAGCAGAAATGCAGGCTTTATTTGCCGATATTCCTAGCGCACTAGAAAATTCAGTGTTGATTGCAAAACGTTGTAATTTAAGTTTGGAGCTGGGTGAAGCGCACTTACCTAAATTTCCGCTGCCGGCCGGTATCTCTTTAGAAAAATATATTCACCAACAGGCCGAGCAAGGTTTGATGCAACGTTTGGCAATCTCTTATCCAGATGGTTTAACTGAGGTCGAGAAACAAAACTATACTGAACGCTTGGAGATTGAATTAACTGTCATTAATCGCATGGGTTTTCCCGGTTATTTTTTAATTGTTGCTGATTTTATTAGTTGGGCTAAGTCGCAGCATATTCCGGTAGGTCCTGGGCGTGGTTCTGGTGCGGGTTCATTAGTGGCTTATGCCTTAGGCATTACTGAGCTTGACCCTTTAGTGCATGAATTATTATTCGAACGCTTTTTAAATCCCGAGCGGGTATCCATGCCTGACTTTGATATCGATTTTTGTATGGAAAAGCGTGATCGGGTGATTGAATATGTTGCTGAGCGTTATGGCCGAGAAGCGGTTTCGCAGATTATTACTTTTGGTACCATGGCGGCTAAAGCGGTAGTGCGTGATGTAGGTCGAGTATTAAGTTTACCGTATGGTTTTGTAGATAAAGTGGCAAAAGCCATTCCTTTTGAATTAGGTATCACACTAACAAAAGCTTTAGCGCAAGAAGAATCTTTACGTAAACGGTATCAAAGCGAGGAAGAAGTTACGACTTTAATCGATTTGGCGCGTAAGCTAGAAGGTTTAACTCGTAATG
>JAHZKQ010000154.1 GCA_022600315.1 Gammaproteobacteria bacterium | reverse complement strand
TGCCATCATGATGCCGTAGCCAAAACAAATCCAGATGGTGAATTTTTGTTTTTTAAAAGAATCCAGAATAGGATTTTTGTCTAATTTCCCAGTTTTTTTGCGAGCTAAAAACTCCGGTGATTCTTTGGCGGTGATTAACACCAATACCACCAAGCCTCCTATCACTAAGGAAGCAAGATAAGGTATACGCCAACCCCAAGCGGTAATTTCTTTGACTGACAATAATGAGGTGACAATTAAAAAGGCGACAATTCCCAGTAAAAAACCCAAAAACACCCCAACCATTACAAAGCTGGCATATAAGCCGCGTCGATTAGTGGGTGATGATTCCATAATTAATGCGCCAGAGTTGGTCGGCTCTGCGCTGATTGACATGGTTTGTAAGATGCGCAGTAGCGTGAGCAACAAGGGTGAGAAAAACCCGATGCTATGATAGGACGGTAGGCAGCCAATACCAACGGTGGTTAATGAAGAAATAATTACGGTGATTAATAAGGTATTTTTCCGACCATTTTTATCGGCATAAGAACCGGCGATTGCCGAACCAATCGGTCGGAATAAAAACCCAATCGCAAATACAATAAAATAAAGGATGTAGGATTCCGATGCACTTGAGAATGGAAAAAATACTTTGGAAAGGATTGGTGAAAAATAAGCGTATAGTGCAAAGTCAGCCCAAGAAATTGTATTGCCTAATACAATAGCACCAATCAGTCTTTTTTCGGTTTTTTTAATCGTCATGTGATGATGTCTTATCTCTATCCATGCAGCTGTCATGCTAGCAGAAGTGAATTAGTTTTTATAGCGTTATTCACTGAGAGTAGATAATTTTTGTTGTTCTATTATCTAATTTATAGACTCATGGTCAAGTAAGCTATAGGCCAGTAGGGTTTTGGCGATGCGCTCATTACCATGCAAGAAGGCCACTTCAACGGGTGTTTGCCCATCCGGTTCGGTCTGCGCATCTACCTCAGCACCCGCTTCAATCAAGATGGGCACCACTTCCAGGGTGTCATTTTGTGCGGCATAGTGTAGCGGAGTGATTTGTGCGGCGTCCAGGGTGTGGTTTGGATCGGCGCCTTGCTCCAATAGATCACGAACAGTGATCACATCGTTATTAATGACCGCTTCGATCAGTTTGTTGGTTAGTAAGGCTTTAATGCTCATGCAAGTCCTAGATTGAAAATGGTAATTAGTGCTCCTTAATAATACATGATTGTTTTTTGAAATGGAATTAGGGGTTAGTGTTTGCTAGTGGTTGAATAAAATAGATCAACACCATTACCAAGCGTAGTTAAGTTAGCGCTGGTAGAGTTGCTAAAGTCGGTGTTGATGGTGCCTTGTAAAATCCAATGTTTCCCCAGTATTGCTTGGAGTTGCAAAATATCAATTCGCTGGTTAATAGAGCTGACCAGTCCTACGCTATAACGCGCATATAGCCATTTAAAAATATATTTACCGATCACAAAAGAGGTTTGGCTATCGATGGGATTGCCAATGGCATCTAGGGTTTTTTCGCTACTAACGCCAAATTCGGTAAAACCAAAACTGTTGCGTAGCTTGCTGATTGCACCAGTTTGGCTTCTTTTGCCATGGCCTAAACGCAGTGAGTTCACCACCCCGAGTAACAAGGAGACATTGCCGGCGGTATTGGTTGAGCCGGCATAACCAAACAATAAGTAAGAGAGAATTTGGGTTTGGGAGAAAATTGCTGGGTTTGAATAAAAACTAATAATTGGTTTATTTAGATTGCCGCTCACTTGCACGCCAACAATAATATTGCCACTCATCACTTGTTGAAAGATTCCGGTGCTCACTGCTTGAATATTTTTATAGGCTTTAATATTTAAAATTGGATTATCGATTGGTGTATCCATAAAACTAATCGAAGACTGCGGGTCAATTTTTAAAACTTGATCAAAGATATTGTAAGTGCCATTGGTGATGTTAATTCGGCCTTTGCCAAGGGTGCCTTTATCGTTGCTAATCACGTTAACGTCACCGGTCAAGTTGGTTTTTAGTCCATAGGCATCAAAGGCAACATTTTTGCCGATATGGGCTTGTATGTTTGCTAGTAGTTGATAGCTTTTTTGACCGGCGATAATTTGACGTTTACGGATATAAATCATATCGCTTTCTGGTACTAGAGTGACGCTGCCAAAATCAGTAGGCATGATTTTACTGTTGTCGATATCAATTTTACCGGTAATTTTCAGCTGATTTTTCTCGTATTGAGCGGTAAGATCTGGACTGGCATGAATCATAAACTCGGAGCTATTAGCAACAAGTATCTGTTGCCCGCTTAGATGAACTTTAATCGGATCTTGTGTATTTTTCAAGTCAATATTAGCGTTCACTTTGATAGGCTTATTAGCGGAATAAGCTTTTGCATTGAGGGTAATTTTTTGATGTTTGGCTTGGGCCTTGATTTGAATATTTTTTAAAGCGATATTTAATACCGGGATATTAATGTTAGTATTTTCTAATTTGCCACTGCCATTAAATTCTGGTTCAGCCAGTGAGCCGGACAGTTCCAGTTGGCTATGCAAAAAACCGGCCGAATTAATTTTAGCATAGGGAATGTTGGCAATATATTTGGCTAGGTTATGCAGGTTAAAATTAAATTTACCCTGTAATGGCTGCTGCATATCCAGTGGTTTATAAGCTTTGTAGTTTGGCAAATAAACTTCAGCGCTGGCATGATCTTTGCCAGCTAATTTCAATAGACTATTAATTTTTAACCCTGGGTTGGTTAAGCTTATATCGAGCGTGCCGCCATTAAAATTAGTTCGCCAAACATTGCCGGCATAATGCACTTGTACTGCGCCATGAGTTAAGTTGAGTTTGGCCATGCCACCGGTAACTTTGTGGCCGTCGCCAGCAATTTCAGCATTTAAGTTGGCTTGAGTTTTCAGTAAAACGTGTGG
>JAHZKQ010000153.1 GCA_022600315.1 Gammaproteobacteria bacterium | reverse complement strand
TCCTCTATATCATTGCTCTGACTTGATTTATTGCCTCCAAGCAATAATAAAATTACTTGATTTTGAACGAAACTATAATACAGTCTCAAACCAAAGCCACGCTCACGCAATTCAAATAAACCAGTGCCTAGAGATTTGCTATGTGGTAATCGCAAGTTGTTACCACAATACTTTAGCAACCTTATTTCCTTAGCAACCGATTTAAGTTGCCGGTTGGTTAAATGATCGAGCCATAGTTCAACAGACTCTAGGTAATCAATATTCCAGTCCATATCAATATACTACTATATATTATACTACTTTATATAGTAGTGTCAAGCTTGATAAAAATTAGATTTAGAATTATAAATAACGATTAATCATAACAAGCACCATACTTTGATTTCCTAGAGTGCCAACAAAATATTTCTATGACAATACCGGGGTTCTTGTTTTCAGAAAAATAAGCATGGATACCGCGGTCTACGCCGCGGTATGACCGCTTGTAGTAATAAGGTACTGCCCCCCTAAAATTGAAATCTACAAGCTAAATACTGCTTTTCCAGCATAGGGTGCGCCACCATCAAGCTCAGCTTCGATACGCAATAAGCGATTATATTTTGCCACCCGATCCGAACGGCATAAAGATCCAGTTTTAATCTGCCCACTGGCAGTAGCCACTGCCAAATCGGCAATTGTTGCATCAGAAGTTTCGCCAGAACGGTGGGAAATAATTACACCATAATTATTTTGTTTGGCCATCCCTACCGTGGCTAACGTTTCAGTCAAGGTGCCAATTTGATTAAGTTTAATTAAAATAGCATTCGCAATATTTTTTTCAATGCCTTGCGCAAGAATTGCAGTATTCGTCACAAATAAATCATCACCCACTAATTGCACTCTATCACCTAAAGCTTCAGTCAATTGTTGCCAGCCATCCCAATCCTCTTCATCTAAACCGTCTTCAATCGATAAAATCGGATATTTGTCACACCACTTTGCTAAACACTCAACCATCGCTTCACTGGACAATTTCTTATTATCGCCGCTTAAACAATAATGACTTTCTTTATAAAATTCTGAACTGGCTGCATCAATGCCTAAATAAATATCGTCACCCGGCTTAAAGCCTGCGGCTTCAATGGCTTTTAAAATAAATTCAAAGGCGGCCTCATTATGCGGTAAGTTGGGCGCAAACCCCCCTTCATCACCCACCGCCGTATTTAAACCTTGCTCGGCCAATAATTTTTTTAAGGTATGGAAAACTTCAGCACCATAACGCAAGGCTTCAGCAAAACTTGGTGCACCCACCGGTAGAATCATAAATTCTTGAATATCTAAATTATTATCGGCATGTGCACCACCGTTAATAATATTCATCATCGGTACTGGCATGCTAAACGGTCCATCACCACCTAAATAACGATACAGGGGTAAACTTTCATTATTTGCCGCCGCATAAGCCACTGCAAGCGATACACCTAAAATTGCATTAGCACCAAGCTTACCTTTATTTGCCGTGCCATCTAATTCCAACATAATATTGTCGATCACTTCTTGTGAGCTCGGGTCCTGACCCATTAAGGCTTCACGAATTGAAGTATTAATATGACTCACCGCTTTTAATACGCCTTTACCCGCATAACGTTTCGCATCCCCATCGCGTAATTCCAAAGCTTCATGTTTTCCAGTTGATGCACCTGATGGCACCATCGCCTGACCTTTCACACCACTGTCTAAAAAAACTTGTGCTGCCACCGTTGGATTGCCGCGTGAATCTAATACTTCATAGGCATAAATATCGCTAATCTTTGCCATTGACTTTCTCCTCATTAGGCAAGTGCTGTCTCACATAACTCTGTTTGCTTAACTGTTTTATCAAGTGCGATTAGCTGGCTTAATAAACTTTCCATTTTATTAAGCGGCCATGAATTTGGGCCATCGCTTAAAGCTTTTGCAGGATTAGGATGCGTCTCCATAAAAAGACCAGAAATACCAACCGCCACTGCTGCACGCGCTAAGGCAGGAATAAATTCACGTTGCCCGCCAGATGCTGAACCTTGCGCTGCCGGTAATTGCACCGAATGCGTAGCATCAAACACCACCGGACAATTGGTTTGGCGCATAATCACCAATGAACGCATATCTGAAATTAAATTATGATAACCAAAAGAGTAACCGCGTTCACAAACCATAATTTGTTGATTGCCCACCGCCTGGGCTTTATCAACCACACGGGTCATATCTTCTGGTGCCATAAATTGACCTTTTTTAATATTGACCGGTTTACCCTGGCTTGCAACCTTTTGAATAAAATTCGTTTGGCGACATAAAAAGGCCGGGGTTTGCAACACATCAACGACAGATGCCACTTCACCTAAGGGTGAATCTTCATGCACATCAGTCACCACCAAAACATTTAATTGCTGCCGCACCTTTTCTAAAATTGCTAAACCTTTTTCGATACCCAGTCCGCGAAAGCTAGTATGTGAAGAGCGATTGGCTTTATCGTAAGAAGCCTTAAACACAAAAGGAATACCAAGCCGTTGGGTTAATTCTAATAAATGACCCGCCACGTCGAATACCAGTTGCTCACTTTCCACCACACAAGGGCCGGCCATCAATAAAAAGGGTTGTTGTAAATCAACCGAGTAAGGTCCAAGTTGCATTATTTATTCCTTATTTGAAAGGCGGGAGTATAACACTCGCCACAATCAATGCGAAGCAAAACTTAAGAAGCCGCCTGCTTTAAATCACTCACATTATCTTTGTAAGCGTGTTCAATTGCCGCACCAATAAAGCCGGTAAATAGCGGATGTCCATCGCGCGGCGTGGAAGTAAACTCTGGATGAAACTGGCAAGCTAGATACCAAGGATGGTCTTTAAGCTCAATCATTTCGACTAACTTATTGTCTTGTGAACGTCCGCTCACAATTAAACCGGCTGCTTCAAGTTTGGGTAATAAAGTATTATTGACCTCATAACGATGCCGATGTCGCTCAATAATTGTGTCTGCAGTATATAACTTTTGCGCCAAACTATCGGTATTTAATTGGCAAGTTTGCCCACCCAAACGCATTGTCCCGCCTAAATCACCACCATCTTGGCGCTGCTCAACCTCTCCTTTT
>JAHZKQ010000152.1 GCA_022600315.1 Gammaproteobacteria bacterium | reverse complement strand
CTCTTAAGATAATTGCTTGGCAGGTCAGATTTTTTTAAGTTTAGATACAAAGATATCCGAATATACGACACAAAAATCATTAACAATAAAAAGCATAGTGCGCCTAGCAGGAATCCTTGCATATTAAATAAAATAAACATCCCAATGACTAGGGCGATCATAATGGCGTACTGCCAGCCTTTAGAGGCATGATCTAATAGGATGCCTTTTTGTTCAGTGGTTAATTTCTTTCTGGCGGCAATAAGCTGGTAACGGCAAAATATTGCCACAATAGCAAATATAATCAGTGTGATATGAAAATGGGTTAAGTTCATTTTACTTATCTTCTGAGCTTAGTTCTTTGGTTGGCACAGGCTTGTCATCTTTGGTTTTTACTTGTTCTAAGCTTGAATCACCACCGTGTCCAAAGCCTTTATAGTTTGAACTTTGATAGGCGGCGGCAGATTTTTTAGTGGTCGATGGTGCTGCTTTTTTTGGTGTTTTAGCTGCAGTCGATTTTACTTCAGTGACAACAGGTTTAGTGTCAACAGCTTTTATAGCAGGTGCTTTTTCTGTTTTTATTGGAGTGCTTTTTATTGCATTTGAGCGTACGGTTGAAGATTTTCCTGCAGTTTTGTTTTCTGCTGGATTACTCGCTGTTGTTTGATTGTTTCTTTTTGCGTTAGGTCCAGATTGTTTTTGATCATCAGATCTAGATTGGCGAGGTTTTGCGGGTGCTCTAGATTGTTTTTGATCATCAGACCTAGGACGGCGAGGTTTTGCGGGTGCTCTAGATTGCTTTTGATCGTCAGATCGAGTTTGGCGACGCTCCGTCGGTGATCTTGATTGGCTTCTAGAATCACTGTTGCGATTACCATGTCGTTGTTGACCGCCACGCGTGCCACGGCGGTTTCTATTGGTATTGTTGCCGCTGCGTCGAGTATCTGTGCCAGTTTTTCTGGTTCTATTGCCGGTAGTTTTTCTAGTTGTGCTAGATTTCCTGCGTTGAGAAGTTTTTTTTGCTGGTTTGCTAGGCGCATTATCGCTGCCAAACATAATAGACCATAGACGTTTAATTAAGCCATTATTACTTGAGCGAGCGCCACTGCTTCTAGTCGGGGTTTGATTAGATAGAAAATCATTAATGGCCGGCACTTCGATTTTAGCTTTTGGGGTAGATTTTTTTGAAGTAGAGCTATCGGCTTTAGGAATTCGAATCAGTTTATAGCTTGGCAAGTTGCGATGATTGTTTGGATCTAGACGTACTTGATTGAGTTGATAATGCGGCGACTGTAAGTGCGGATTTGGAATAATCATGATATCAAGGCTGGAATTGGCGTGTATATCAGTGATCATGTCGCGTTTTTCATTCAGTAAGTAAGTTGCTACATCGACCGGCACTTGAATTTGTAGCTGCACAGCAGCATTGTTGGTGTGTGCAGCGTGCTCTTGAATTAAATGAATAATGGAAGTAGCAATCGATTCGATGGCGCGAATATTGCCGGTGCCTTCACAGCGTGGACAAGTGGTTTGTATCGCGCGACTTAAGGAAGCACGTAACCTTTGTCTAGACATTTCCAATAAGCCAAAGCGTGAGATGCGCCCCATTTGAATGCGAGCACGATCAAATTTAAATGCTGAGCGCAAGCAATTTTCAACTTTGCGTTGATTGGCGCTAGGCGTCATATCGATAAAATCAATAACGACCAAACCGCCGATGTCACGAATACGCAATTGGCGGGCAATTTCTTCAGCAGCTTCAAGGTTGGTATTTAGCGCCGTCTCTTCGATATTGCTGCCTTTGGTGGCGCGAGCGGAGTTGATATCAATAGAAACTAATGCTTCGGTAACGTCAATTACTACGGAGCCGCCAGACGGTAAACGTAATTCGCGTTGATAAGCATTTTCAATTTGTTGTTCGATTTGAAAGCGACTAAATAACGGCAAATTATCGTCGTATAGTTTTATTCGTTCTGCAAAATCTGGGCGTACTTGAGAAAGATAATTTTTCGCGCGCTCGAAAGCTTGGGGTTCATCAATAATAATTTCTTCAATATCTTGGCGTAAATAATCACGAATTGCACGAATAATAGCATCGCTTTCCTGGTGAATTAAATACGGCCCAGCTTTAACTACAGCGGCTTGTTTAATGGCTTCCCAGTAACGTAATAAAACCTCAAGGTCCCACTTTAATTCTTCGCTGCTACGACCAACTCCAGCGGTGCGAATAATAATGCCCATACCATCGGGAATTTCAAGTTGGTTAATGGCGTCACGCAATTGATCGCGTTCATCGCCTTCGATGCGCCTGGAAATACCGCCAGCCCGTGGGTTATTTGGCATTAAAACTAGGTATGAACCGGCCAAGCTGATAAAAGTTGTTAGCGCTGCGCCTTTGCTGCCGCGTTCTTCTTTTTCAACCTGGATAACGAGCTCTTGACCGAGCTTTAACACTTTGCGGATATCTGGATTTTGAAAATCTTCTGGGCTTTGGCTTAAGAAGTACTCGTGTGAGATTTCTTTTAGTGGCAAAAAGCCATGCCGTTCGGCGCCGTAGTCAACAAACACTGCGCCTAAGCTAGGCTCGATACTGCTGATCTTGCCTTTGTAGATATTTGCCTTTTTTTGTTCGTGACCGAAGTGGTCAATATCAAGGTTGATAAGGAGGGCGTTATCAGTAAGTGCCACGCGTAACTGATCGCTCAGTGTCGCGTTAATTAACATTCTTTTCATTTTTAAAGCCTTTTTACAGGCGCTCAACCGCAATGACTTGCAGGTTCGCCTTGCTTACTGAAGCAAATTTTATGTTCTATGGCCAGTTTTTTAGGGTGGCCTTATATTTCAGTAATCTGTCGCGATGCATGATCTTTTAAAATTTTTGATCACTGCTGTTAAGCGCGTTAATCTTCTATGGCGCCAGGGAGACATGCTCACTGTTATTGGGTTATCATAGCGCCGCTAATAAATCTGTTGTAGCCCGCTTTGCGGGCAATCAATAAGGTATACTTATTGCATGGGACTGAATATACCAGGCTTTCTGTGGATCATCAATGTGGGCTAAATTAAACCTCAGTTAAAAGCTGTAATGCAATGTTTAAACTAAATTTATTATTTTGAGTGTGACAGTCATGGGTGCATACCATAAAACAGTGACCGAAGATTTTGCGGGCCAGCGACTTGATAATTACCTGTTGCGGGAGCTAAAAAACGTACCGCGCACCCGTATCTATCGGGCGATTCGAGGTGGTGAGGTTCGGGTAAATAAAGGTCGGACCAAGCCAAGCTATCGCCTGCAGGCAGGTGATGAGCTAAGACTGCCGCCTTTGGCATCAATGTCGGCCAAGCCTAAGGTTAGGTTAACGGAACAGCAAATCTTGCAGCTTCAAGAGCGGATTGTGTATCGTCAGGGCGATTTATTGGTGGTTGATAAACCCGCCGGTATAGCAGTGCATGCTGGCAGTGGGGTTAGGGTGGGTTTAATCGAGATGATGCGTGAGCTCAAGGGCATGGCTGACTTAAACCTTGTGCATCGCCTGGATCGCGAGACCTCGGGGTGTTTATTGATGACCACCAGTCGGGCAGCGATGTTAGCCTTGCATGCGGCTATTCGGGATCGGCAGCTTAAGAAATGTTATTTGGCTTTAGTTAAGGGTCATTGGCCAAAGGATTTAACCCGAGTTGATTTACCATTGCGGCGCCATCAGTTAAGAGGCGGTGAGCGTTTGGTGGAGGTGGATGCTGTGGAAGGTAAGCCAGCGCAGACTATCTTTAAACCCCTGCGGTATTTTCAAAATACTACCCTAGTGCACGTGGAGCTCATCACCGGGCGTACCCACCAAATTCGAGTGCATGCCACAGCATCAGGCTATCCATTGGCTGGTGATGACAAATATGGCGATTCAAAGTTTAATGCTATGATGCGCAAACTAGGTCTTAGGCGATTGTTTTTGCATGCCTTTGAGCTTGGAGTGCCGACAGTAAATGACTTGCGAGCTGTTCACTTATGTGTACGTTTAGCGCCAGAGTTGATTCAACTCCTATCTGATCTGCACGAGGGCTGCCAATAACTTTGACAGAGCCTTCCCAAGTCGCTACCATGGCTGGCCTTATTTGGGCTAATTTATTGACTCTAGAGCAATAATATACCAGTGAGCAGGTTAAGTTCGGATTGTCGAATAAACTTGTTGGATTGGGCTTGTATTAGTTGGTTACTGAGTCAATAATAAGCCTTTTCAAAATCTAAGCGTAGAAAGCGGAGTAGCTAATGGCTGTACAGAAAAATCGAAAAACGCGTGCCAAGCGTGGCATGCGGCGTTCGCACGATGCATTGACATCTAGTACCTTGGCAGTTGACCCAATGACGGGTGAGCGCCATCGTCGGCATCACATCTCGCCTGAGGGTTATTACAAAGGCCGAGAAGTGGTGGTGGTAAATACTTCTGATGATGAAGAAGAGTAGTTAGTTGGATTATATTACAATTTCTATTGATGCCATGGGAGGGGATCACGGTCCGCGTGTAACCGTTCCAGCTGCATTACGTATTTTGCGTAAATATACGCACGTCAAATGCATCTTTGTTGGGCTGGAAGAGAAATTGCGGCCCATTCTAGAGCGTCGCGCAAAAGATTTGGCTGATCGTTGGGAGATTGTTCATAGCACAGAATTGGTGGCAATGGATGAACCACCAGCGCAGGTTTTACGTTATAAAAAAGATTCATCAATGCGCGTGGCAATTAATTTAGTGAAGTCAGCTCGCGCGGATGCGTGTGTTTCAGCGGGCAATACGGGTGCGCTAATGGCGACTGCGCGTTTTGTATTAAAAACTCTGCCCGGGGTGGATCGACCCGCGATTATTACCCGTTTCCCGACACGCGTTAGTCATGAAGTTCGAGTTTTGGATTTAGGCGCAAACGTTGATTCGAAAGCTGAGCATCTTTATCAATTTGCCGTGATGGGCGCGGCATTGGTCGAGGCGGTTGAAAATCGTGAAAGACCAACTGTATCGCTGCTAAATATTGGTGAAGAGGCAATTAAGGGTAATGAGCAGGTAAAGAAAGCAGCAATTTTATTATCCGAAAATGCTTCGATTAATTATGCTGGTTTTATTGAAGGTGACGATATTTTTAGCGGTAAATCAGATGTGGTCGTTTGTGATGGTTTTGTTGGTAACGTGATGTTGAAAGCTTGTGAAGGCATACTTAAACTAATTGCTTATTTTATGAAGCAAGTTTTTATGTCGACCTGGCTAACTAAATTATCTGCGTTATTAATTAAGCCACTGCTTAATAATTTAAAAAAGCGTATGGATCCTCGTCAGCACAATGGCGCGACACTGATTGGTTTAAAAGGCATTGTCATTAAGAGTCATGGCAGTGCAGATGTGTTTGCTTTTGCAACGGCCATCGAAGAAGCATTAGTTGAAGTTGATAAAAATATTCCCGCACAAATACAGCGTAAAGTCGCTTTAGCTTTAGGCAAGGAGAGTAATGCATAATGCCTTATAGCAAAATTATTGGTACCGGCTCTTATCTGCCAGAAAAAATCATTAATAATGCTGATCTAGAAAAAATGGTTGACACCACTGATGAATGGATCATGCAACGCGTTGGGGTCCGTGAGCGGCATATTTGTGGTACTGAAGATACTACCAATTCAATGGCAGAAAAAGCCGCGAGAAAAGCCTTGGCAATGGCAAAAGTTGAGCCTAATGAAATCGATTTAATTATCGTAACTACAGCAAGTTCTGATTATTATTTTCCAAGTTCAGCGTGTGATTTACAGCAACGTTTAGAGATTGATACAGAATGTCCAGCGCTAGATTTAAACGCGGCTTGTGCCGGTTTTGTTTATGGCCTTAGTGTGGCGAATCAATATATTCGTTCGGGCACTTATAAAACTGTGTTAGTAGTTGGCGTTGATGCGTTGTCAACGGTGGTAGATTGGACAGATCGCGCCACTTGTATTTTGTTTGGTGATGGTGCGGGTGCTGTGGTGTTACAGGCCTCAGAGCAGCAAGGCATTATTAACACGGTGCTAAAAGCCGCTGGTGAATATGGGCGATCACTTTATTCGCATAGTAGCTTATGGAAGCCAGGTGAAAAAGCTTCACTCTATATGGAAGGTAATACGGTCTTTAAGGTAGCGGTGCGCAAGCTCGGTGAGATTGTTGAGCAAACCTTGGCGGATGCTAACATGCAAAAAAGTGAAATTGATTGGTTGATTCCACATCAAGCTAATTTACGAATTATTAGTGCTACTGCAAAACGTTTAGAATTACCCATGGAGCGTGTGGTATTAACGATTGAAGAGCACGGCAATACTTCGGCCGCTTCTATTCCTTTAGCGTTGGATTATGCGGTACGTAAAGGTAATATAAAGCGGGGCGATACGTTAATGTTAGAGGCTTTTGGTGCAGGTTTGGCGTGGGGTGCTGCACTGGTTAAATTTTAAGGATAAGTTTATGAGTTTTGCATTGCTATTTCCAGGGCAGGGGTCGCAAAGTATCGGTATGTTGTCTGAGTTGGCGCAAGATTTCAATTTAATTAGCGATTTATTTAATCAGGCCAGCAACATTCTAAATTACGATCTTTGGGCTTTGGTGCAAAAAGGTCCCGTAGAAAAATTAAATCAAACTGAATTTACCCAGCCGGTCATGTTAACCGCTGATGTTGCCTTATGGAATTGTTGGTGTGCACAAGGTGGTCCAAGACCAGATTATGTTGCTGGTCACAGTTTAGGTGAGTATGCAGCCTTAGTTTGTGCTGAAGCGATGAGTTTTGAAGTGGCATTAGGTTTAGTTGCAAAACGCGGACATTATATGCAGCAAGCAGTGCCGAAAGGTTTGGGGGCAATGGCGGCGATTATTGGCCTGGATGATGCTAAGGTCGAGCAAGTTTGTGCTGAGGCTAAAGAAGATGAAGTGCTAAGTCCGGCTAACTTTAACTCTAAAGGCCAAACGGTGATTGCTGGACACGCTAGTGCGGTGGCCCGTGCAATTATTCTTGCTAAAAAAATGGGCGCGCGACTAGCAAAATTAATTCCAGTTAGTGTGCCGTCACATTGCGCACTAATGCAGCCTGCACGTGATGCCTTCACTAAGGATTTAGCAAATATTGATTTTAAAAAACCTGAAATTCCAGTGCTACACAATGTAGATGCTAAACCACATGATAATCCGGCCGATTTAACTGAATTGTTGGCAGCGCAATTGGTTTTACCGGTGCAGTGGGTAAAAACCATTGAGCACTTAGTTCAGGAAAAAGTGGCTTATGCCGTTGAGTGTGGGCCAGGACAAGTATTGGCAGGTTTAAATAAACGAATCAGCAAAGAATTAACGACTCACTCGATTACCAGTGACGTTGATATTAGTCAATTAATTGCAGCAAAGTGAGGGAAGATGCAGTTTAAAGATAAAATTGTTTTAGTCACGGGTGCCAGTCGCGGAATAGGTCAAGCGATTGCTAAAGCGTTTGGTGAGCAAGGCGCGACTGTTGTTGGTACGGCAACTTCTGATCAGGGTGCGGCTAAAATTAGTGATTACTTCCAAGCTGAAAAAATACAGGGGAAGGGGTATAAATTAAATGTTTGCGAATTAGAATCGATTGAAGAGGTGGTTGGTAGTATTGGCGATGAATTTGGTGCGCCGAATATTTTAATTAATAACGCTGGTATTACTCGTGACAATATTTTATTGCGCATGAAGCAAGCGCAGTGGGAAGAGGTTATCGATACTAATCTTAGCGGAGTTTTTAAAGTGACTAAGGCATGTCTGCGGACGATGTTAAAAGCTAGGTGGGGGCGCATTATTAATATTTCTTCGGTGGTTGGTGTGTCTGGCAACCCAGGGCAGGCAAACTATACGGCGGCGAAAGCGGGAGTGATTGGTTTTACCAAATCGTTGGCGCAAGAAATGGCGGCTTATGGTTTAACGGCTAACGTAGTCGCACCGGGATTTACAGATACTGATATGACGCAAGCCTTGACGGATAAGCAGCGCGAAACTGTCATGCAAATGATTCCAATGCGGCGTATTGCTGGGCCAGCTGAAATTGCTGGGGCGGTGACTTTTCTTGCTTCTGATATGGCAGCTTATATTACTGGGCAGACCTTGCATGTTAATGGTGGCAGGTATATGGTCTAATGGCTTGTATTTCTAGGCTAATGCTTAGCATTTAATCAGTTCGGCTGGGTTGTG
>JAHZKQ010000151.1 GCA_022600315.1 Gammaproteobacteria bacterium | reverse complement strand
GTAAGTCGCGGGATGACAGAATAGTAAGTCGCGGGATGACAGAATAGTAAGTCGCGGGATGACAGAATAGTAAGTCGCGGGATGACAGAATAGTAAGTCCGGGATGACAACAGAAAAAC
The DNA here is from genome assembly GCA_022600315.1 of Gammaproteobacteria bacterium. Lineage (GTDB taxonomy): Bacteria > Pseudomonadota > Gammaproteobacteria > Coxiellales > Coxiellaceae > JAHZKQ01. The sequence continues at coordinate 3,093 of JAHZKQ010000151.1, read as the reverse complement.
TAAGCCCCGAATTCAGGTAAGGTTTTTATGTAGGAATCAAGCGCAGGAGGGCGGAGCCTGACGAGCCATTGCCCGTAATAAAGAACTTTGGCTGAAGAATAGATTAATAGTCGCAAAGCTTTTTCGGCTCGAGAGAAACTGATAATCATTTCACAGGGCCTTGCCTGAAGAAAACATAGGGAGCTTACGCTTGAGTTTTATAGCATTTCTCTATATATTATCGGTTCCGCGGTGCGGGGTGGAGCAGTCTGGCAGCTCGTCGGGCTCATAACCCGAAGGTCGTAGGTTCAAATCCTACCCCCGCTACCAATAAATATGCTCCTTAAGGAGTAATGCAGATTGGGGCCTTCGGCCCTTTTTTTGTATTTTTATAATGAGTTACGGTTAATATGAGTGGCCAAAACAAGCTTGATGCGATTATCGAACCTGCCGTCGAAGCCCTGGGTTATGAGCATATCGGCAGTGAGTTATCGCAAGCGGGTAAGCGCAGTTGCCTGCGGGTTTATATTGATGGCCCGCATGGTATTGGCGTGGATGATTGCGCCAAAGTGAGTCGTCAGCTGAGCGCGGTGTTGGATGTTGAGGATCCAATTGCGAGCGCCTATCAGCTCGAAGTCTCCTCGCCCGGATTAGAGCGGCCGCTATTTAAACCGGCCCATTATAAAAACACCTGTGGCCAGCGGATTAAGGTCAGATTGCGGGTGCCCAAAGCGGGGCAGCGCAACTTTAATGGTACCTTAAAGGCGGTTACGGATGAAACAATTACGCTCTTGTTAGATGATCAACAAGAGCTAGAATTATCATTAACCTCGATTGCAAAAGCCAATCGAGTGGTAGAAATTTGAGGGTGTAGGCATGAATAATAAAGACGTTTTATTAATGGTGAAATCAATCTCCAACGAAAAGGGCGTGGCAGAAGACGTCATTTTTATGGCGGTTGAAGAAGCCTTGGCTGCCGTGGCGGCAAAACGTTACCCGGAAGAGGTGGACCTTCGAGTTGCCATCGATCGCAAAACCGGTGACTACGAAACCTTTCGCCGTTGGACGGTGGTCGCCAATGATGCCGAAGTAGAATTCCCAGAGATGGTGATGCGCCTTGATGAAGCGCAAAAGGTCGATCCAGAGCTAGCCCTTGATGATGTGATTGAAGAGGCGGTTGAATCGGCGGAGTTTGGTCGTATTGCGGCGCAACAAGCCAAGCAAGTCATCGTGCAAAAAGTTCGAGAAGCTGAGCGCAATAAAATTGCCAGCCAATATAGTGATCGTATTGGTGAATTAATTATTGGCGTGGTCAAACGTGTGACTCGTGATTATATTATTTTAGACATGGGTGAAAATGCCGAAGCAATTTTATCACGTGAACATATGATTGCGCGCGAAGCCTTTCGCACCAATGATCGGTTGCGAGCCTATTTATATCAAGTCTCAGAAGAGAAACGCGGCCCACAATTGGAAGTCAGTCGCACGCATCCACAATTTTTAGTGGAGCTATTTAAAATTGAAGTGCCTGAGATTGGTGAAGAGGTGATTGAAATTATGGGTGCGGCACGCGATGCTGGCGCACGGGCAAAAATTGCGGTTAAAACCAATGATGGTCGTATTGATCCGATCGGTGCTTGTGTGGGGATGCGCGGTTCGCGAGTGCAAGCGGTATCCAATGAATTAAATGGTGAACGCATCGATATTATTTTATGGGATGATAATCCTGCCCAACTAGTGATTAATGCGATGGCGCCGGCAGAAGTGAGTTCAATTGTGGTGGATGAAGATTCACACACCATGGATATTGCGGTTAACGAAGATCAATTATCGCAAGCCATTGGTCGCAGCGGCCAGAACGTACGACTGGCTAGTGAGTTAACCGGTTGGACTTTAAACGTCATGTCGGAAACTGAAGCGGTGAGTAAGCACGAAGGTGAAGCGGAACAGGTTAAAAAAGTTTTTATGGAAAAACTCGATGTCGATGCCGATATTGCTGATGTCTTAGTGGCTGAAGGGTTTACGGGTTTAGAAGAAGTCGCTTATGTGCCACTTAAAGAAATGTTGGCCATTGAAGGTTTTGACGAAGAAATTTGCGAAGAATTGCAACGCCGCGCGAGTGAAGTATTATTAACCCAAGAAATTGCTGATCAGCAAAAAATTGGTACGCCAGCTCAGGATTTATTAGAGATCGAAGGCATGACGGAAACTTTAGCTTATCAATTAGCAGGCAGTGGTATTACCACTCGTGAAGATTTAGCCGAGCAATCGGTGGATGAGTTAAATGATATTTTAGAGATTGATGCGGATCAAGCCGCTGCATTAATTATGAAGGCGCGTGCGCACTGGTTTGAACAAGAAGAAACAGGTTCTTAAATTAAGAGGCATTAACGTGGCAAAAGTCAGTATCATCCAATTTGCGGAAAAAGTGCGTACTAAACCAGAACGCTTGTTGGAACAATTGCAAGAAGCTGGTGTTAGCGTATCGAATATTGATGACAGTATTACGGCAGAACAACAAGCGCAATTATTAGCGCACTTAAAAAGTAAGCGTGGCACGCAAGCGGCTATTAAGCGCGCGCCCATTACTTTAAAGCGCCGTCAAAAAGGCACCATTAAATCAGGTAAAAATAAGGTTGATGTGGTTTTTAATCGCAGCGTTAAACAACGCGTGGTGGTTGAAACTACAGCCTCTCCAGTTAAAGTCAAACCTGCAGCTGCACCAAAGCAAGCCGAAGCTTCAGTAGCAGAAACTGAAACAGTGGTAGCCGATCCGGTGAGCAAAACGGCGGTTGATGTTGCAACTAAAGTCGAACCTAAAACTGCCGAGCCTGAAAAAACTAGTGAGAGTGCTAAACCCAAACCTAAGTCTAAAGCTGCTGCAGAGACTGAGACTAAAAAAGGTCCGCGGCGTGATTCGCGTTCACATCGTCGCAAGCGACATGAAGATCGTGAAGAGCTTCACATGAAAGGCCCTAAGAAAAAGAAAAAGAAAAAGCGTTTGCAGCAACCCGAACAGGCCAAAGAAAGTATTAGTCACGGCTTTGCGATGCCAACTGAGCGTACGGTGCATGAAGTTTCCATTCCAGAATCTATTACGGTTGCCGATTTAGC
>JAHZKQ010000150.1 GCA_022600315.1 Gammaproteobacteria bacterium | reverse complement strand
TTTTTCAGTGAATGGTATGCGATTGATTTAATTCGCGGTAAAGACGGTGCCATTGCGGGTGTATTAGCGCAGTGTATGGAAACGGGTGAATTGGTATTTTTTAAAGCGCGGGCCACGGTGTTAGCTACCGGTGGTGCGGGGCGGATTTTTGAAACCACAACCAATGCCTATATTAATACCGGCGATGGCTTAGGGATGGTATTGCGAGCGGGTCTACCATTGCAAGATATGGAGTTTTGGCAATTTCATCCAACGGGTATTGCCGGCGTCGGTTGTTTAATGACCGAAGGTTGCCGAGGTGAAGGCGGTTATTTAATTAATAAAGATGGCGAACGTTTTATGGAACGTTATTCGCCGCATTTAAAAGATTTAGATTGTCGTGATGTGGTATCACGTTCAGAAATTATGGAAATTTTAGAAGGTCGTGGTTGCGGTCCGGATAAAGATCATCTTTTATTAAAGCTCGATCATTTAGGTGAAAAAGTTCTCAATGAAAGATTGCCAGGTATTTTAGAATTGGCACGTAAATTTGCGGGTGTTGACCCGGTAAAAGAACCGGTACCAGTGATTCCGACTTGTCATTATATGATGGGCGGTATTCCGACTAACTTTAATGGTCAGGTATTAACACTTGATCAAAACGGTGATGATAAAGTTGTTGAAGGTTTATTTGCTGCCGGTGAGTGTGCTTGTGTGTCGGTGCACGGCGCCAACCGTTTGGGCACGAATTCATTATTAGATTTAGTCGTGTTTGGTCGTGCGATCGGTTTGTTTTTAGAAAAAGAGCTGGCTAAAGATTTAACTTACCATGAACCGGCTTCGGACGAGCTTGAGCGTGCCACGGGTCGACTTGAACGTTGGCATAATAAAGCCAATAAAGAAGATCCAGCTGAGCTTAAAAAACAAATGCGTAAAATCATGCAGGAAAGTTTTGGGGTATTTCGTGATGCCAAACCTATGGCAAATGGCCTTGGCGAATTAAAAACTTTAGCCGAACGCTTGCAGCATGCAAAATTAACCGATCACAGTAAATCATTTAATACGGCACGATTTGAGGCTTTAGAGCTGGATAATTTAATGCAGACTGCTTTAGCTACTGCGGTATTAGCCGATCATCGCACCGAAAGTCGTGGCGCACATGCCCGCTATGATTTTACCGAGCGTGATGACGAGCATTGGTTAAAGCATAGTATTTATTTTAATGATGGCCAAATTGGTTATCGACCAGTGTGTTTAACACCAAAGAACGTTGCACCCATTAAGGTGCAAGAACGCGAGCACTAAAAGGATCTACTGATGAGTATAAAATCCAGAGTTATGACCTTTAACATTTATCGCTTTAATCCAGAGCAAGATAAAAAGCCTTATATGCAGTCTTATCAGCTCGATGTCAGTAAAATTCACGGCAAGATGTTGTTAAATGCGATGGAAGCACTAAAGGAACAGCAAGATCCAAGTTTAGGTTTTCGACGTTCTTGTGGGGAAGGAGTGTGTGGTTCTGATGGCATGAACATTAATGGCAGTAATAGTTTGGCTTGTATTACTCAATTAAATCAACTGCCCGATAAAGTCACTTTGCGGCCATTGCCGGGTTTTCCAGTAATTCGTGATTTGATTGTCGATATGGAACAATTTTTTGAGCAATATAAGAAAGTGAAACCTTATTTGCAAAATAACCAGCCGGTGCCGGAAAAAGAGCGTCTACAGTCTCCAGCAGATCGCGCTAAATTAGATGGTTTATACGAATGTATTTTATGCGCCTGTTGTACAGGTTCGTGTCCCTCATCATGGTGGAATCCAGATAAATTCATTGGTCCGGCAGGCCTATTAAACTCTTATCGTTTTATTAACGATACTCGAGATACCGAAACGCATCAGCGTTTGGATGATTTGAAAGACCCATATAGCGTATTTCGTTGTCGCACAATTATGAATTGTACGACAGTTTGTCCAAAAGGCTTGAATCCAACTAAAGCTATCAGTAGTATTCGTGGCAAGATGGTAGGGGATTCTGGTAGCAAGGAATAATCTGGCGCTAATATTATTGGATCATTCATGACAAAATCTACAAAAATATCTATGCAAGCCTTTCAGCGGTCATCTTATCTGGCAGGCGCCAATGCACCCTATATAGAAGAGCTCTATGAACAGTATCTGGAGGATCCAAATACTGTCGCCGATGAGTGGCGCGAATTTTTCAGTTCATTAAGCAATGGTCAAATAGATGGTGATACTTCTCATGCGAAAATTCAAGCGCAATTTCGTGAGTTTGCAAGCCAAAGGCGAGCTCAAGTTACTGCGATACCGGTCAATAGCAAACAGCAATCGGTAGATGATTTAATTAATGCTTATCGTCGTTATGGACATTTTAACGCTGGGCTCGATCCGCTAGACTTAGTGAAATCAGATAATGATCTGCGTTTACAATTATCACATTATAAATTATCTAAGGAGGATTTAACCACTGAGTTTTTAACGCGGGGTATCATTTCACAAGCTAGCGCCAGTTTGCAGGCCATTTTAAGCGCTCTGCAAAACATTTACACTGGAGCAATTGGCTTTGAATATGACTATATCGATAATCAAGTTGAGCGTGAATGGTTGCAAGATTATATTGAAGTTAAGTTGCCTCAAGTTACCTTCAGCCCAGCGCAAAAGATAAAATATTTAGAAGGTTTGATCGCCGCTGATAGCTTAGAAAAATATTTTGATTCTAAGTTCCCAGGTCAGAAACGTTTCTCCATTGAAGGTACGGATAGTGTTATACCCCTGTTAAATGAGTTGGTGCAGCAGGCAGGTTCAGCGGGGGTGGGTGAGATTGTAATTGGCATGGCGCATCGTGGCCGTTTAAATGTATTAATTAATGTTTTGGGTAATCCAGTTTCGGATATTGTTGCTGAGTTTCAAGGTAAAAAAGATTATGGCAGTACTTCTGGAGACGTTAAATATCATCGTGGCCACTCCAGTGATATCGAAACGCCAAATGGGCCGGTGCATTTATCTTTAGCCTTTAACCCTTCACATTTAGAATGTATTAATCCAGTATTAATGGGTTCAGTGCGAGCACGACAGATTCGCACGGCAACTGATCATTCCTATAATTATGCTTTTCCAGTAATGATTCACGGTGACGCTGCTTTTGCTGGCGAAGGCGTGGTGATGGAAACTTTGCAAATGTCGCAAACTCGGGCTTATTGCGTGGGAGGATCGATCCATATTATTTTAAATAACCAAGTGGGTTTTACCACCAGTGATCCGTCCGATGCGCGTAGTGCGCGTTATAGTTCAGCATTGGCACGTATGATTGAAGCCCCTATTTTGCATGTTAATGCTGATGATGCGGAATCGGTCATTAAGGTTTTGCAATTGGCTTTAGCCTATCGGATGCAATTTCATAAAGATGTGGTGATTGAATTATGGGGTTATCGTCGCCATGGTCATCAAGAAGTTGATGAGCCGCGTGCAACCCAACCATTAATGTATCAAGTCATTAAAGGGCATCCATTACCTTATCAAGTTTATGCTAAGCAATTAATAAATGAAAAAGTGCTTGGTAATGATCAAGCAGAAACTATGCGTCAAAATTACCGGCAACTATTAGATGATGGCAAGCCGACAATCAAGACAATTACAGCTGGTTTATGTCATAAATACGCTAAAAACTGGAAGCCTTTTTTAGAGCAAAATTGGCGTGCACCAGCGAGCACTAGAGTGGCAAAACAAAAAATCTTAAAATTAGCCGCGAAGCTTAGTGAGTATCCTGGCAATTTTAAACTGCAACGCAATGTTGATATGATTTACCAGGCGCGCGCTAAAATGGCGGCGGGCGAACAAGAAATTGACTGGGGTTTTGGTGAATGTTTGGCTTATGCCACTTTGTTAACTGAAGGTTATCCAGTGCGACTGTCTGGCCAAGATTGCGTGCGGGGTACGTTTTTTCACCGCCAATCAGCGGTGTTTGATCAAGTCAGTGGTAAAAGCTATATGCCATTAGCGCATTTGAGCGATGATCAGGCAAAAATTCAAATTTATAATTCCTTATTAGCGGAATGTGGGCCGCTGGGCTTTGAGTACGGTTACTCAACTGCAAATCCAAATGCGTTAGTTATTTGGGAAGCGCAGTTTGGTGATTTTGCCAATGTGGCGCAGATGTATATCGATCAATTTATTAGTTCAGCGTGGCAAAAATGGAATCGCTTGGCGGGTTTAACATTATTATTGCCGCATGGCTATGAAGGCATGGGACCGGAGCATTCATCGGCACGAATGGAGCGTTATTTGCAATTGTGCGCGCAAGATAATATGCAAGTTTGCGTGCCGACAACACCGGCGCAAATTTTTCATCTGCTACGTCGGCAAGTGATTAGACCCTATCGCAAACCATTAATTATTATGTCGCCAAAAAGTTTATTGCGGCATCGGTTAGCGACTTCCAGTTTAACCGAATTAAGTGAAGGCAAGTTTAAATTAGTCATCGGTGAAGTGGATGCGTTGGATGCTGAGAAAGTCACACGTGTGGTTGCTTGTAGCGGGAAGGTTTATTACGATTTATTAATTAAACGCCGTGAGTTAAATTTAAATCATATTGCAATTGTGCGCATCGAACAGCTTTACCCATTCCCATACGATGAATTTAGCGCTGAGCTTGCAAAATATCCGCAGGCTAAGGAATTAGTTTGGTGTCAGGAAGAACCAAAAAATCAAGGCGCTTGGTTTTGTTCTTTTGACCGTTTCTTAAGAGCAAAATCGCAATCGATGCGCTTGAGTTTTGCCACCCGGCCAGCCAGTGCGGCGCCTGCAGCAGGTTATGTCAAACTGTATAAGGCGTTTCAAGCTGAAGTAATCAATCGTGCTTTGAGTTTAGAAGGGCTAGAGCCCTACGCAATTTAATGAGGAAAACAATGACTATTGAAATTAAAGTTCCTGCTTTACCTGAATCGGTGGCCGATGCCACGGTAGCAAAATGGTATAAAAAACCAGGGGAAGCGATTGCTCGCGATGAGAATTTAGTTGATCTTGAGACCGATAAAGTTATGTTGGAAGTGCCGGCACCACAAGCTGGTGTGGTCGATAAAATTGCGGTAAAGGAAGGTGAAGTAGTCACTGCCGATCAATTATTAGCTATTATTATCGAAGGCGCAAAAGCTGAAGTGTCGGCAAAAGAGCCTGCAGCAGAAGCAACAGTTAAAACCGCGACAGATTTAAGTCCAGCGGTACGGCGTATGGTGGCAGAAAAAGAAATTGATGTATCGCAAGTTTCCGGTAGCGGTAAAGGCGGTCGAATTACCAAACAAGATGTTGCTAGTCATACAAGTAATACTGCAAGCAATGCACCAGCCACTGCAATGAGTGAGCGTAGCGAAAAGCGGGTGCCGATGTCACGATTACGCCAAAAAGTGGCCGAACGTTTATTAGAAGTGCAGCAAAATGCGGCGATCTTAACGACTTTTAATGAAGTGAATATGGCGCCAGTGATGGGGCTGCGCAAACAATATAAAGATCAATTTGAAAAAACCCACGGCACCCGTTTAGGCTTTATGTCATTTTTCACTAAAGCTTGTGTGGAGGCCTTAAAGCGTTTCCCGGAAGCTAATGCCTCAATTGATGGTGGTGATATTGTCTATCACAATTATTATGATATTGGTATTGCCATTGGCAGTGAGCGTGGTTTGGTGGTGCCGATTTTACGTGATGCCGACCAAATGAGTATGGCGAATATGGAAGCTAAAATTCGTGATTATTCGGCAAAAGCTAAGACAGGTAAAATTGCTATTGAAGATATTACTGGCGGTACATTTTCAATTTCTAATGGTGGAACTTACGGTTCGATGTTGTCGACGCCAATTTTAAACCCACCACAAAGCGCAATTCTAGGAATGCATAATATTGTTGAGCGGCCAATGGCGGTCAATGGTGAAGTGGTGATTCAGCCGATAATGTATTTGGCTTTATCGTATGATCATCGAATTATTGATGGCAAAACCTCAATTTTATTTTTACGGACAATTAAAGAAGTGTTAGAAGATCCTGCAAGAATGCTACTCGAAGTCTAATGGTGGTTAAGTGATTTTACTTAATCTAATTATTAATTTTAATGATGGAATGTATTTATGAATTTACATGAATATCAAGCAAAACATGTTTTGCGTGAGTTTGGCGTGCCGGTGCCCGCCAGTGAAGTGGTTTGGAATCCTGAAGATGCCATTGATGCGGCCACTAAATTAGGTGGTGATCGTTGGGTGGTAAAAGCTCAGGTCCATGCCGGTGGTCGTGGTAAAGCCGGTGGAGTGCGTTTAGTCTCTGGTAAAGATGAATTGGTTGCTGCGGTGAAAGATTTATTGGGCTCGCGCTTAGTCACTTATCAAACTGATGCCAATGGCCAGCCAATTAATCAAATTTTAATTGAAGATCCTTCCAATATTGCACGCGAGCTTTATTTAGGGGCAGTGGTAGATCGCGCTACACAACGCATTGTTTTTATGGCATCGACCGAAGGTGGTGTTGAAATTGAAGAAGTTGCCCATAAAAATCCGGAAAAGATTATCAAAGTGGTGGTTGATCCGATGGTGGGTTTATTGCCGTTTCAATGCCGACAATTATTTTTTGGACTAAAGTTAGAGACTAAATTTTTACGCGAATTTACCAATATTCTAACCGGCTTATATCGTTGCTTTACCGAACGTGATTTAAGCTTATTAGAAATTAATCCTCTAGTTATTACTAAAGAGGGCACATTAATTTGTTTAGATGCTAAGTTTAATATTGATGATAACGCCATGTATCGCCAATCAGCTTTGCGTGAAATGCGTGATACGACTCAAGAAGATGAACGTGAAACTCGTGCTCAGCAATGGGATTTAAACTATATTTCTTTGGATGGTGATATTGGCTGTATGGTGAATGGTGCCGGTCTTGCAATGGCAACCATGGATTTAATTAAATTAAGTGGTGGTAACCCGGCGAACTTTTTAGATGTAGGCGGCGGGGCGACCCGTGAACGGGTGACTGAAGCTTTTAAAATTATTGTCTCCGACAAAAACGTTAAAGGCATTTTAGTGAATATTTTTGGTGGCATCGTGCGCTGCGATTTAATTGCTGATGGTATTATTGCGGCGGTGCAAGATGTGGGCATCAATGTGCCGGTGGTGGTGCGCTTAGAAGGTAATAATGCCGAGCTTGGTGCTGAAAAGTTAGCTGACAGTGGTTTAAATATTATTCCGGCGCAAGCTTTTAAAGCGGCAGCAGAGCGGATTGTAGCAGAAGTTAAAATGAGTGAGGTGGCATAAATGAGCGTATTAATTAACAAAGATACTAAGGTGATTTGCCAAGGTTTTACCGGCAAACAAGGCACTTTACATTCCGAACAATGTTTAGCTTACGGCACGCAATTAGTCGGTGGAGTTACACCCGGCAAAGGTGGGCAAAAACATTTAAGTTTACCGGTATTTGATAGCGTAAAAGATGCCGTTGAAAAAACTGGCGCCACCGCGTCAGTAATTTTTGTGCCAGCACCGTTTTGCAAAGATTCCATTGTCGAAGCCGTTGAGGCAGGCATTGAATTAGTCATTTGTAT
>JAHZKQ010000149.1 GCA_022600315.1 Gammaproteobacteria bacterium | reverse complement strand
TGGACTAAAACTTTTCTAACTTTATTTGTATTATCATTTATGATTCTAGGTTTGTTAGGTACTCAGCACTTAACTCCAACAAATGTATGGATTTGTCGAGCATGCACTTTTATTTATTATGCGTATTTTATTTTAATGCCATTTTACACCAAGTATGAACGTTGCAAGCCTGAACCAGACCGGGTGCGATACAAATGAAAACGCTATTATTTTTAATTTTATTAAGTATTTTTCAGTTTGGTTATGCAGCAGACAGTGAGATACCGATTCGCTTGGAGCATGTGCGGGTTAATGTTCATAATAGAGCCTCAGTTTTACGTGGCGCTAAATTTTTCGCAAAAAATTGCATGGTGTGTCATAGTATGCGTTATTTAGAGCATAATAAACTAGCAAATTCTGCAGGCATTACTTTAGCTAAAATGCCGCTTAAGAATCAACAATGGTGGTTGGGTATTGCGCCGCCCGATTTAAGTTTAATTGCCAGAGTCTATAGCGCGGATTGGTTGTATAGTTATTTCCATGCTTTTTATAAGGATGCGAGTCGGCCGACAGGATTTAATAATTTAGTGGCTCGCGATAAAAACATGATGAATGTTTTTTTAACTTATCAAGGTGAGCAAGTATTAATTCCGCCTGCCGAGCAAAAACATCTAGGTGCCGAGCTTGGCAAACCAAGATATTTTAGTGTATTGAAATTAGTGAAACAGGGCTCGATGACACCCGCCGAGTTTAATGCCAGCATGACAGATTTAGTAAATTTTCTGGTTTATGCCAGTGATCCTGGTGCAGTGCATCGGCACCGTTTAGGGTTTTGGGTATTATTATTTTTAGCAATATTGTTTGTGCTAGCCTATTTTCTTAAAAAAGAATATTGGAAAGATATCGATTAATTTTTAGTTGTTAATTTGGGGTAGATAAATTTAAGAAATAATATAGCGTAAAGCAGCATGGCACCAAAAAAACCATAAGCCAGTGGTAGTTGCGTGTTGCTTTTTAGGAAAATAGCCAACGAAGAAAAAGCCCAGGTTAATACCGTAAAATATAAGCCCAAGCTTGAGCTTAGTAGCCCGCCCATCTTAGGAAACAAGCTCATCACTTTGGCATAAATGTTGGGTTGTGAAAACCCTAGCCCAAAAAACACGAGCGCAACTGGCAGGATAATATTAAGTAAGTTCATGGTTTGTAGGTTTGCTAGCAATACCATGCTTAAGCTAGCAGTCAAAAAAATCCCACACCCTAATAAACATCGTTTGGCAATGCTTTGTTTGCTCCAAGCTGAATTGCAAGAGCAGCCTAAAAAGTATCCTGCGCCAATTAGCAGGGCCATGTGTCCATAAGTAATAGCGCTATGATGTAATGTGGTTTGAATTAAGAAGGGCCCAACCACACTAAATGCAATCGAAGCGGCATAGCCTAGCGAGAACATAAACCCAATAATCAAAAAAAGTTTATGCTTAAATATGGTAACACTTTTCCGGCTAATTTCTTTGAGCTGTAATGGGTGTCGGTGTTTGATGGTTTCTGGCAATATGAATAACATTAATGTAATTAATAACAAACTATAAGTCGCCATAAAATAAAAATTGGCTTGCCAATTAAAATAATGTTGTAAGTAGCCGCCAACGACTGGTGCGACAATAGGTCCAATGGACCAGGCGTTAATGGCCCAGCTCACTACGCGATGCAGTTTATCGCCACTGAAGCAATCCACCATAATACTGCGGGTTAGTGACAGCGGCGCAGCGACTAATAACCCCTGCAGGCAACGCAATAAAATAAAAATTTGAATGTTATGCACAAAGACAATGGCTAAGCTTACTATAAAAAACCCGCTAAGACCGGTCAGTAATAAATAACGTCGTCCCCAGCTATCTGATAGAGTGCCCCAGAAAATCTGGCCGATACCTAAGCCCAGCATGTAAATTGTCAAACTAAATTTTACCAGGCCTGAGTTGCTATCAAAAAAATGCATAACTGCTGGCAATGAGGGCGTGTAGATATCAATCCCCATGCCAGAAAGTGGCATGGTTAATAGTATGATAACAACTAGCATGTTTTGGTTGCGCATTTACTTGAGCTTTTAAAGGTGTTTCTAATATTCTATGCAGTATGTTCATGGATTGCAATATGGTTTTCGACTTCAGCAGTTGTATTGGCTAATGGCAGTGAGACATGAAACTCGGTGATATTATGCTTTGAGGTGGCATAAATTTTGCCATCATGGGCCTCAATAATTGATTTTGAAATTGATAGCCCAATGCCCATACCATTGGCTTTGCTCGATACAAAATGCTCAAAGATTTTATTGGTCATATGGGGGGGGATACCGCCGCCATTGTCAGTAATAGAAATGTTTAGATATTTCTTTGTGTTATCAGGTTTAGCACGAATAGTAATTTTTGGCTTAGCAATTTTATTTTCCACGAGGGCATCCATGCTATTACGGATTAGATTTAAGAAAACCTGTTGGATTTGGATTGGGTCGGCGTAGATCTTAGCTAACTCATTGTTAGGTGAAAGTTCGAGTTTAACTTTATGCTTTTTTAAGTTAAAGGTAATGATCGGCATAATATCTGCAATAATTTTTTTAATGTGGCAAGGTTTTTTGATAAGTTTACCTGTCACTAAAAAGTCACGTAGCCGATAAATAATTGCCGCAGATTTTTTTGCTAATTGACCAATACATTCCAAGGCCTCCATGGTACCAGTCGGAGTTTCAATATTGATAAGCCGCTGCCGACAACCACCCACATACTGCATAATGGCGGTTAATGGTTGATTGATTTCATGGGCAATGCCATTGGCTAGTTCACCAGCAATACTGAAGTTATCATATTCAGCAAGCTCGGAGCGTATCTGAGTGTTTTTCTTTTCTATTTTTCGCAGCTGAGTAATATCCGTAATCGTACCAATAAAGCCAGTGAACTCATCATTGGTATTAAACTGTGGACAGGCTTCAGCAATTACAAATACTGTTTCACCATCGCGTGAATAATGAAACTCTATTTTAAATTCGGTTTTTGTGGCAAGACTTTTTCCCCAGCAAGTTGTAACATCGGCCTGGTCCTCTAGATGCAGTGCATTAATCCAGTGAGTTTTTAAGATAATATCAGCATCAAGTCCAGTAATATCTCGCCATCTTTGGTTAACATAAATAATTTCACCATTGGCATTAGTGGAAAAAACCCCGGCGGGGACAATCGCAGTTAGGCTGTCAAAGCGTCGTTCACTATTAATAAGGGCGCGATAAGTTTTTTGGCGTTCACGAACTTCATTCACTAATTCTTGGGCAGTTAAATTTAACTGTTCGGCATTTTTATTTAGGGTGGTGGTTAGCATTTCTTGCATGCATTTTCTGCTGGTAATGTCTCTAGCGGTCGCATAGGTTAATCCAGTTTCAGGATCTGCTTGGGCGCTCCATTCTAGCCAAATATAATGGCCGGCTTTACAGCGATAACGATTTTCAAAGCCAACAGTCTTATAACCCTCCCCAAACTTTGCAACTTCGGCTTGAGTTTTTTCCAGATCATCGGGGTGAATAAAGTCCGTGAGAGGCTGTGAGAAGAGCTCCTGCAGTGAGTAACCTAAAATTTTACTTGCTGCGGGATTAAGAATACAGAAGTATCCATCTCTGTCTGCGGCGCACAACATATCGTGTGATAACATAAATAGGTGTTTTAGGTGGTTTTCAATGCTTGGCGTATTAACCAATCTTTCA
>JAHZKQ010000148.1 GCA_022600315.1 Gammaproteobacteria bacterium | reverse complement strand
GCAAAATTGCGCAGGTTATTGGTGTTGAAGGCATTGGTAATATGCGTAAGCAAGATATGACGTTTTCAATTTTAAAATCACACGCCAAAAAAGGTGAAGATATTTACGGCGATGGCGTCATAGAGATACTACAAGATGGGTTTGGATTTCTACGTTCATCAGACAGTTCATATCTAGCAGGTCCGGATGATATTTATGTGTCTCCCAGCCAAATTCGCAAATTTAATTTGCGCACGGGTGATACTGTGTCAGGAAAAATTCGTCCACCAAAACAAGGTGAGCGTTACTTTGCACTGTTAGAAATTCAACAAACCAATTATGAGTTGCCTGAAGCGGCTAAAAACAAAATTCTATTTGAAAATTTGACACCATTGTTTCCAGACGAACGTTTGCTAATGGAGATTGGTAATGGTAGTACAGAAGACATTACTGCACGAATTATTGATCTTGCTTCACCGATTGGTAAGGGCCAGCGTGGTTTAATTGTTTCGCCTCCAAAAGCGGGTAAAACGATGATGCTACAAAACATCGCTCACTCCATTGCCCAAAACCATCCAGAATGTATCTTGATGGTGCTTTTAATCGATGAGCGTCCAGAAGAAGTGACTGAGATGCAACGCTCAGTAAAAGGCGAAGTGATTGCCAGTACTTTTGACGAGCCTGCATCGCGCCATGTTCAGGTTGCTGAAATGGTTATTGAAAAAGCTAAGCGCTTAGTCGAACATAAAAAAGATGTAATCGTTTTACTTGATTCAATTACTCGATTAGCACGTGCTTATAACACTGTAGTGCCTGCATCAGGTAAAGTATTAACTGGTGGTGTAGATGCCAATGCTTTACAACGCCCGAAACGCGTTTTAGGTGCGGCGCGTAATATTGAAGAAGGTGGCAGCCTGACTATTTTAGCGACCGCGCTAGTTGATACCGGCTCTAAAATGGATGACGTGATTTTTGAAGAATTTAAAGGTACTGGTAATATGGAAGTGCATTTAGATCGACGCATTGCCGAAAAGCGGGTGTTTCCTGCAATCAATATTAATCGTTCGGGAACACGCCGTGAAGAATTGATTACTAAGGCAGATGAACTGCAAAAAATGTGGATTCTTCGCAAAATTTTACATCCAATGGATGAACTCGCTGCAACGGAATTTTTAGTTGATCGTTTAAAAATGACTAAAACAAACGAGAAATTTTTCGACGCAATGAAAAGTTAAGGGTTTTGTCCGCAGCATAGTTGAGCGCAAGTAGCCTCTTCGATGGGGTTGTAAATATCTTCTAGTTTAGCCTGAATATTGGCACTATTGCGAGTCGCTACTTGGCTAAGCGCATCACTATGATGATCAATTAAATCTTGCAGGGCCTCATTGATCGCACTGTATTCGTTTTCTAGTTGTCGTTGATATACAGTCTGCATTTGCTTGTCTGATAATTTATAACAAGCATGATAATTTGTGGGCTTATAGCCTGCTACGCAGCAGCACAACCCAAAAAAAATGCCCAAGAGAATAATAGCAAGAGGCTCCTTTGCAGAATACTTAGCGGCATAAATGATACTGCCAGTCAATGCAGCCATGCCAAATCCACAAAACAATAAAGTCATAAGACGAGCGGTTTTTATAAATCGACGGTAATGCTTTTTATCAAAAAACTCGTTTGAGTTTTCTGAGAAAAAACCCGGAGTGGAAAAAACAAATTCAGTTGTTTCTTCTTCAATAGCAATCTCATGTTTGGCATCGCTTACACTGCCATACTCATTATGTTGAGTTTGTGTTAAGGCAGTAGTTGGTTTAGCTATCATTTCTAGTGTTTCTTGTGGTCTGAGATGTTTAGGCATTAGCGCATGAGGATGTAATATTTGATCACAGAATATAGTGTGGGTTTTTATGCCAGCAGAAGTTTTAGAGACAATTCTAGACTCATAATAATTTGCAACGGTTGACAGTTTATGTTCTTTTAAGTAATTAATAAGTTCACAGGCAAACGGATAATACTTATCATCAAGTTCAAGTTTTGCAAAATTATTTTTGCTGGGGTCAATAAAAAATATACTGGCATGACTTTCTTGATTTGCAGATAATTTAAGCTTCTCAAGAATAGCCGTCACATCTATATTGTTCTCAGAGTCTTCTCTTGACATTATGATAACCTATTTTGATTTTTATTGAGTATACCAATTCTAGCTTAGGGGACTCTTAAATTAATTACATGATGTGTAACATTTTGTATCGGTGTCCTTGCAGCAAGATTTGAATCTAGGTCAAGCTTGTGCTTACAATGGGTAAGGCCCTATAGCTTGTAGTGAAGTCATGGAAAAATGTATTTTAATTGTCGAAGATGAGCCAGCCATCCGGGCTATGCTTTGCTATGCTTTGGAGCCGGCGGGGTTTAGTGTGCAAGAGGCCGGCGACGTTAGCGTAGCTGAAATTTTGATTGCTGAAAAAATACCAGATTTAATCTTACTGGACTGGATGTTGCCGCAACAAAGCGGCATTGAATTCACTAAGCACTTAAAACAAAAGCGCTTAACTGAAAATATACCAATTATTATGTTAACGGCTAAAGCAGAAGAAGAAAATAAAGTTCTAGGGCTTGAGGTGGGCGCGGATGATTATATTGTTAAGCCTTTTTCGCCACGTGAATTAATTGCCCGCATTCATGCGGTATTGCGTCGAGGCCCATTAGAACATCCGGATGGCACGATTCGATTTGATGGCTTAAGTATTGATACTAGAAGTCAACGCGTTAGTATTGATGATCAGCCGTTAAAACTAAACCCTTTGGAGTATCGATTGTTATGTTTTCTATTAAGTCATCAGGATCGAGTTTATACTCGTGATGCATTATTAACCCACGTTTGGGGAGGAGACAGTTATATTGATGAGCGTACCGTTGACGTGCACGTTAGACGTTTACGTAAACGTTTAGAGGCAAGTGGCTATAGTCAATTTGTGCAGACGGTGCATGGTACAGGCTATCGTTTTTCAAGACAAAGTAATGACTGAATTAAATATTAATGATCAAGCTTTAGCAAAAGCATTACCGGCTGGCATTATTGTATTGGATGCCAAGCGGGCTTTATTGTGGTCAAATCCATTGGCGAGCGAGCTGCTTGGTATTGATTTAAGTCAGCATAAACAAGAAGAAATTACTCAAGTTATTACGGCACCACAATTGCAACATTTATTAGCTCAAGCCGAAAGTAATACTGAAATTACTATTTCAACCTGGACTAAATTTTATTTATCAATACGGCATCGGCCTTATGCTAATAATTTAAGTATTTTAGTGTTGGAGGATGTTAGTCAATTGCATCAGCTTGAAGCGATGCGTAGCAGTTTTATTGCTAATGTGTCGCATGAGTTACGTACGCCTTTAACAGTATTTCGGGGGTATTTAGAATTATTGTTAGATAACCTGGCAATTGAGGCAGAAAAACTCCCGAATATTTTAGCGCAAATGCAAACGCAAAGTCAGCGCATGGAAAGTTTAGTTGAAAATTTATTATTACTATCACGCTTAGAGGGTGCACAGCCAGATGTTAATTCGATTCAGGCGGTAAATTTAGCGGCATTACTGCGCGAAATCGTTATTGATGCAAAGTCTTATTCTGCTGCACAGGCACACGAGTTTGTTTTAGAGCTTGATGATGATATTAATTTAAAGGGCCAAGCTGATGAATTGCGCAGCGCATTTTCTAATATTGTTTATAATGCTGTGCAATATACGCCTGCAAAAGGCCAGATAAAAATTCGTTGTTACCAAAATAAAAAGACCAAATACGTTAGCATTAAAGATACTGGGATTGGCATTAGTGAAAAATATATCCCGCGTATCACCCAGCGTTTTTATCGAATCGACAAAGCCAGAACTTATCGTGGTAAGGGCGGTACCGGTTTGGGTTTAGCGATTGTTAAACACGTATTGTTACGTCACCGCGGCGAATTAAAAATTGAAAGTAAGATGGATAAAGGCAGTTGTTTTACTTGTATTTTTCCTCGCTAATGAATGAGTTTCGGTTTAAGTATACGCATTGAATACAATAGCTCCTTAAGCCCAATAAACTCTTGACTAAGCTGTAAAAATAAATCTCGATCAAAATAACGATTGGTATGTTTTACTGCAATTATGGCATATGCTTGCTCACCAATCTGGGTGAAATAAGCTGGCGAAACATTTTTTCGTTCAGCGCTTTCAGGAAATAATCCAGCTAATAATAAGCATTGATCGCCAACAATTCGTAATTGTTGCACGCCCTGCTTACCCGTTTGTTGTAGGCTATCGAAAAATTCCAAGGCCAGAATATTTTTAGTGAGTTTTTTATCGGTAGTATAAGAGTCCAGCGTGATGATTAAATAATTTTGTAGTTCTTCGTTTAGTTGCATGCCGCACTGCTGCTCGGCTTCGAGCACCAAGTCGTGCCATTCTGCGATACTGGTCGAGTGTAATTTCAATAAACCCATCACCGCACCTCTTCTATCAACATATACTACAATTATAGTTGATTCAACCAGCAGGGCATATTGCCTTTAAAAACAATGGGATATCAGCTAGGCAAAAAGCTCCAGCGCTTGATGATAGCAATTTCGAGCTTGTTCGGGTTGGTTGAGGCGTTCATGAAGTTCACCCAGCAGCTTTAGTGTTAATGGTGTTTTAGTAATATTCAAACTGGCGTTGAGGTATTCACCGGCTTGGCCTAATAAATCAGCGCGCATGCTTAATTGTCCTAGCGCTAATAATAAATGTGCATCATTTGGATTTTTCTTTAACCAATGTTGAGCATAGTTTAATTGTCTGCCAGGATCATTGCACTGTGCTAAGCCATAATTATAAATTAAATTCGGATCCCAGTGTTTTTTTAGGGCCTGGGTTAATAGGTTTGCAGCTGTGTCATGCTGTCCAGACTGGATAAGATAACTTGAATAGGTTTTTGCAATGTTTGGTAATAGGCGCCAAGTTTTTGGGACATCTTCCCAGACTTGTTGAACAGCTTGAATGTCATTAGCATCAATAGCACGCTTTAACCAAGCTAAATAAATATCTTCTTGCAGTGCATCCAGTTTTTTATCGCGATGCAAGCGATGTTTGCGCAAGCTTGGCAGTAAATTATGTAGCTGGTGCCAGTCTTTTAGTTCTAGATGAACTTGAGTTAAGAGTCTTAGCGCATGATGATGATTTGGTGACAGTTCATTTAAGTGTTTTAAGGTAGCCAGTGCCTGTTCCCATTGGTGATTATCAATTTGTAATTGCGCTTGGGTTAATACGATAGCAATTTCGGCTTGTGGATTGGTTTCGTGGGCTTGACGCAGATAGTCATCACGCTTTTCAAGCGCGCCCTGTTCTTGTGCTGCCCGTGCTGCAGCCAAGTAGTTAATTAAAGGTATTGAATTTATTTTTGCGCCTTTTGCTAAATGATTTTCGGCTTGCTTCCAGCGACCTTCTGCTAAGCTACATAAGCCTTGATGGGTTAGATGGCGAGATTTTTTTGCTAAATTTTCTTGGCGCCGTTGTTGCCATTTCTCGCCAAGTTTTAAAGTGTGTTTGCAAAATTTAATAAGATAATAAATAATCATGAAAAAA
This sequence comes from Gammaproteobacteria bacterium, assembly GCA_022600315.1. Classification (GTDB taxonomy): domain Bacteria; phylum Pseudomonadota; class Gammaproteobacteria; order Coxiellales; family Coxiellaceae; genus JAHZKQ01. The sequence continues at coordinate 5,996 of JAHZKQ010000148.1, read as the reverse complement.
ACAATTACACTTAAGGCGCCAATCCATAAGCTGGTTTCAATTTGCCAATGATAATAAGTGATAGTGATATCGCCGGGATCTTTTTGAATAAGAAAGCCTAAACCAATTGCAACTAGAAAAACAATTAAAGCAATAACTAATTTCTTCATCGCGTTAGGTCTCCAGCCCAGAGCGTGCTTGAGGGCTGGGTTTGACTTTGGGTTTAGCTTTAGGCCGCGGCGGCAATGCGGGACCAGGCATCATTAATGATTGCGGCAGGCGTAACATTTTATCGGTAGTCACTGCCAATGCTTGGAGTGAATTAGATATTTGTGGCAGCTTTTGGTCGATATGAATATGCACCAACTGATCCAATTCTGTGGTGATTTCAGCGGCTTTTGGTGCGTTATGAAAATATTGTTGCAGCAACTGCTTGGCAAATTCCAAGCTTTCTCGATACAAGCGTGGCTGGCGATGTAGTATCGCCCACTGAGCCTGGAGTATTTTAGTCTGGATAATTGCTTTAAGGTAAGCACTTTGGTGCGGCAATAGACTTGGCATTTTACGATCATCAAGATGTCGAACAACGACTAAGGTTTTTAAATCGCTAAAGCGTTTTAGGATGCGTTTATACCAGGCAAGTTTTTCATTAGGCGCTGCGCTAGTGTTGGCGGGATTAAACTGTTCTGGGCCGTAAGATTTTAGTTGGTTAACTGCTAGGCTTAAGGCATTTAGTCGTGTCAGTATAGAAGTGAAATTAACTTGCGAAGCTTTACTTAGCGTCAAGATATCTTTTTTCAACATACTCTTTAAGTGGCTTAAGTTAGGATCAGGGATATCATTAAGCCTGGCTTGTGCCAGGTTTAGTAAATGTTTTGCGTTATTAGCGTCATTGTTGACGGTGAGATGTAGATTAGCTAAATGAATCAAAAAAGCGACTTCACTTAATTTTTGTTGCGAGGTGCCGCGGCTAGCATAACGATTTAAGTTAGCTAAGTGCTGTTGAGTTTGGGCCAAAGTTTGCCACTGTTGTTGCATTTGTTGCTGTAAGTTACGGTAGCTCGTTTCAGACTCAACCCGCGTATTATTAAGTGAGGTTTGCATGGCGCTTAAATCATGGTGGCGAAAATTCAGCCAGCCATTTAGTCCGCCTAATAAAATTGCTAACACGGCAATGACGATAGCAATAATTCCAGTCACATTGCTGTGTTTAGGCTGTGCTGGTTGTTCTTTAATGTCCATTGATTAGCTCCAGTAATTACTTTATTTGTTAATACTCGAAGATGTTTTATTCTCTCATATAGCTGGCATTAAGTCGCGATTTTTTCAGGCTTGTTCAGCATTAGGTTTGCTCCTTGCTGCCAGTTTTTTAGTGCGTCAATTAAGGCGGTATCGGTTGCATTGCTAGCAACCAAGGCAGGAGCAAGGTTGCCTAGATGCTGGCACTCACGGGCCATGCTTGAGGTTGCTACCAGTAGACGTTTCGAATTCAACCAGCTTTTGTGATGATTGAAAAGGTGGTATAAATTTCTAAGTGCAGCATTACTGCTGCAAGTAATAAAGTCGATGGGTTGCTCGATAATTGCTTCAAGCTCTGCAGCAGAGATATTTGGTAAACAGCGTTGATAGCAAATAGCCTCAGCAACTTGTGCACCACGTTTGTGTAAAGTGGTTCTTAATAGTGGTCGACTGTCTGCGCCACAAAAAATAATAATACGCTGTCTTTTTATTTTTTGCAGCACAGGCAATAATAAAATTCCTTCACTGTTAAAATGCAGTGGTACAATGACATTTTTAAAGCCGTTGGCTTTTAGGGCATTGGCAGTTGTTGGCCCTACGGCAAAGACTTTTTTAAATTGAAACCCCTTAGGCCAAAATTCCAGAGCTTTTTTAACTGCATTCACACTCACAAAAATTGCCCAGTCAGAAGCAGTTAAGGCTGAGCATAATGCGTTAAGTTCAGCAGAGTCTTCTGGAGTTTTGATTTCAAGGATAGGAAGATTGGTTACCTTCGCGCCGAGTGCCGTTAAACTTTGCGCGAGATTTTCAGCTTGATGTTGTGATCGAGTGGTTAATATATTGAGATTGGTTAATGGCTTATTCATTATTTATGTCCTAATACTTTTTTAGCGCCTTGCGCCAACAAATCTTCAGCGGTTTTTTTACCTAAGTCCATTGCCGCCGATAATCGCATAGAATGTTCCGCCCGCAATAATGTCTTGCCATCTAAACTTGCTACCATTGCTTTTAGATTAAGCTGGTCATTTTCAATTGTTGCGTAAGCGCCTATTGCGGTATGGCAATCACCATTTAAATAATAATTAACTTGACGCTCTGCCATTACACAGTGAGCCGTTGGCAGATCATGTAAGCTTAATAATAAGCCTTTAATGGTAGCATCATTTTCGCGACATTCAATACCAATCGCCCCCTGCCCAATTGCAGCAATAAATTGTTTGGGGTCAAGACGCTGGTTAATGCGGTTTTCCAAGCCCAAGCGCATTAATCCTGCGGTCGCTAATATAATGCCTGCATATTCACCACAATCTAGTTTGTTTAATCGTGTTTGCACATTACCGCGCAGGCACTTTATGTTTAAGTCCGGGCGGGTATTTAATAATAAAGCTTGCCGTCTGGGGCTGGCGGTGCCAACTATAGCGCCTTGCGGTAATTCATTTATTGAATGATGTTTTGCACTAAGCCAGGCGTCGGATGGATCACCGCGTTGACAGATAGCCGCTAATTCTAAGCCAGGATAAGCGAATACTGACATATCTTTAATTGAGTGCACGGCAATATCAGCGGTATTATCTAATACACATTGTTGTAGTGCCTTAACAAATAAAGTCTTGCCACCAATTTGGTTGAGCGGTTTTGTTTGGTTAAGATCACCTTGCGTTTTCATGGGTAGTATTTTTATTTCGAGCTCAGGATATTTAGCAGCTAATTGTTTGGCAACCCATTTAGTCTGCCATAAAGCCAGAGGACTTTGACGAGTTGCAATGCGTAAAATATTTGTCATGATATTTTTTTCAAATCTTCGAGTTGCCGGTCTTTGGCTTGCCAAAGCTGGTCGATCCAGCCATTAAAGCGCCGCCGATATTCACGGTCGTTGTAGAAGTCACCTTTTAAATCATCAGTAATAGGCAGTACACGGTAACGCAATTTAATTTTTTGCAAACGACCACAGGTAATTTCCCAAAAATTTAGATGTTCGGGGGAGTATTGTAAGGTTACATCAATAATGCCTTCCAAGGTTTCGCTCATTTCATTGATCACAACTGCAGCCCCAGCTGATTTTGGTTTTAGCAAATTTTTATAAGGCGATTTTTGCTTTAAATGTTTTGCTTTGCTAAAACGTGTGCCTTCAAGAAAATTCATCACTGTGCAAGGAAATTTTTTAAACTTCCTGCAGGCTATTTTTGCCGTTTCAATATCTTTGCCTTTTAAGCTAGGATTTTTGCGAATATCATCACGGGTGTGACGCACTAAAAAAGGAAAACCCAGTAAATAAATAGCGACCCCAGCAAAAGGTAGTGACCATAATAGCTCACGTTTTACAAAAAATTTAATGGTGGGAATCTGGTAGTTAAATTTTCCATACAGCGCTAGGATATCAATTCCAGAGCAGTGGTTGGCAATCATCAAGTAGCTGGAATTTGGTTTTAACTCGCCAACTCCGCTGACGTCCCATTTTTTATAAAGGCATAATTTTAAAATCCAATTATTGGCAGTAGTCCATGGTTGAGAAGTGTTTTGCACGAAATGCTGTAGTGTTCGACGCCAAGACTTAACGGGCAAGATATATAAAACTGCCGTGCCAAGGTAAATTCTAACTGAAGCAATAATTGTATTAATTAAAAGTAAAATAATAATAATACTGCCGCGAATTAAATTTCCCATCTTAGCCAACATGTAGACACTATCCCTTTTATTGATTGAGATTGTTACGAATGCTATTCATAATATCATAGATGTTTTTATTGCCTGGCCTTAAGTGTAATTTGAAAGGGCAATCTTTTAATTTGTGCGATACGCAATTTTTGTAGCCACCTAAATTTTTTGACCACTTGCCACTGTTTGGATCTAAAACCAAAGTATGAAACACTAGCTGGATAGGAAATGAATTGGGATTTTCGCCGTGATAGACACAAATAATTTGTCCAACATTGGCTCCATTCCATTGCGCTCCGTAAAATGTCTTTACGTGCTTTACGAAAGAAATGTCATAGCTTTTCCAGTCTTTTTTAACGTGCCAGGTGTGGGTTTTGGGATTTGCTCGCAAAGTTGTAGTTGCTGGGCAATAAAACAAGTTTTTAACAGGTTTTGTTATTGGTTTGGACGCCGCATAGGCGCCGACCGATAGGCTAAGCAGGATAATCAGGCTTAAATATTTTAGTTTCATCATATTCTTAAAACTCCAGCTCCAATAATATAGTGATTTGCAAGAACTGTCATTATATTGTACAAATTTTGTTTTCTACCGTCGCTTCTCAAGGGCTATAGGATTCTAGCTAACTTTCTGAAACAATTGCAAATAATAAGTTGGCATAAAATATCGCCTGAATTGCCGTACGTTTCATCCTAAATGGCAGTTCGCATTTTAAGGTGGTCCAGGTATAATGCCAGTCGGTTACTTGTCCCCCAAGCAAAGGTGAATAAGTTATGTCGACTGTCATTACAGCATCCATGGTAGAGCCCAGTATCAATGCTGAGCCCGTCTATTTTTTACAGCCTTGGATTGTTTGCTTTACTGCGGCACTGTTTTTCTTTTATATCTATATCCAGCTGACGATGTTTAATTCCCTGGCGCCGAACCTAATGGCCAGTTTCCACCTATCAGCGGTGAGTTTCAGTCACTTATCAGTGGAATATTTTTATGCTGATGTGTTGTTTTTATTTCCTGCCGGTATCTTGTTAGATCGGTTCTCAACCCGCTGGTTGCTTAGCGCCAATATGGGCATAGCGGTGTTGATGACAATACTGTTTGCCTATTCGCAAGTTTTATGGGAGGCAGAAGTCTGTCGATTTATCATGGGGCTAATTGGTGCCTTTTGCCTATTAAGCTGCGTTCGATTAGCTTCGCGTTGGTTTTCACCCAGACAAATGGCATTAGTGATTGGTTTGGTTGTGACTTTTGCGATGTTAGGCGGCATGGTGGCACAAACACCTTTTGCGGCATTAACTGAGCATTTTGGCTGGCGCAATGCGCTATTAGTTGATGCGGCGTTGGGGCTGTGCATTTTCTTTTTAATTATTAGTTTGGTGCGAGATTATCCTAAGGGTCAGGCACTAGCGGTGACCACAGCTGATACGGCCTCTAGTCGCAAAGAATTTTGGCGGTTGATTCGACATGCTTTGGCCAATCCACAAAATTGGTTAGGCGGCATATATGCGTCTTTGTTGAATTTGCCTATTTTGGTATTGGGTGCGATGTGGGGTAGCTTGTATTTAATGCAAGGCCGCGGTTTAAGTCATCAAGCATCAACCACTGTGACGGCAATGCTCTTTGTGGGTGTGATTATTGGTTCGCCATTAGCGGGTTGGATTTCAGACCGTTTGGCAAGGCGTAAGCTGCCAATGATTATTGGCGCTATGGCTTCTATTGCCGTTTCATTAATGATTATGTTGCCACAGCATTTAAACTTTCATGAGTTGATATTTTTATTTTTATTGCTAGGGTTGGTCACGAGCTCGCAGATTATCGCCTATCCACTAATTGCAGAAAGCAATCCTGTGCGCGTGACAGGTTCAGCAGAAGGTATGGCTTCAGTTATTATTATGTCGGGTGGTTTTATGCAGACATTATTTGCTAGTTTATTGCAAAGCCATTGGCAGCATCATTATTTACATCATTTACCGGTTTATTCACGGATTGATTTTATGTGGGCTCTGGGATTAGTGCCAATGGCCATGTTGCTAGGCTTGGTTGCGGCTTTACTTTTACGTGAGACAAATTGTTTAAATCAGCATTCAAAGTAAGTTAATGAATATCCATCAAAATAATAAGCATGCTT
>JAHZKQ010000013.1 GCA_022600315.1 Gammaproteobacteria bacterium | reverse complement strand
GGTAAGATTAATCTACGATGTTGCGCATAATCCAGCGGCATTTTTACAGCTTTCCAATCAGCTCAAGCAGCAAAGTTATTCGGGCCGATTACGGGTTGTAGTCGGCATGTTGCGTGATAAGGCCTGGGTTGAGATGGTGTCGATCATAAAAGATCAGGTTGATGTTTGGTATGTAGCGGGATTGGATGTGCCTCGTGGTGCTAAGGCAGAAGAAATTCAAGCCGTTTTGCAGACAGCAGGGGGTAAAACTTGTTATACTTTTGAGACAGTTGCCGATGCTATCTCGCAAGCTGCTGAAGATTATCAACAAGGAGATGTGGTGCTGATAACTGGTTCGTTTTATACCGTGGCCGCCGCTAAACAAGCTTTCTCAAGGATGGAGAATGTAGTGTGAAGACGCAAATTAAACAACGGATTTTAGGCATACTGGCTTTACTGATTGTGGTGGCAATTATTTTGCCAGTATTTTTTCATCATCAGCGACCGGCAGTAGTTAGCAAGCTAACCGCAACTGAAACACCGGCGTTGACTACAGCCAGCGTCGATACCAATGACACCATTCAAGCGCAACAGCGAGCGGCAATTAAGCTCGTTGAACAAACTCCCGCGACAGCCGTTAAACTCAAACCTAAAGCTGTGCTGGCAAGGCCTGCAGCACACGTATCTCCAGTTCAGGTGGTGACTAAAAAACTAACTAAGCTTTCTGTCCAACCGCAATTAAAGAATATGAAACTAGCACAAACTAAAGCAGTGCAATCGGCTAAGCTTAAGCAAATTATTAAAGATGAAAGTAGCACTTTGCAAAGCTTGCAAAATATTCATGCTTGGTCAATCCGCTTGGGTAGCTTTAGCGATAAAGCCAATGCTGCGCGTTTGGTTAAGCGGTTGCGCGTTCAAGGTTATGATACTTATATACGTACGCATCAATCTAAGCGGGCGTTAAATGTTGTGTATGTGGGGCCCGAAATTAGTCTGCGTAAAGCACAGCGCGTACTGCGCCAATTGCAGCGCCGATTTCATCTTCGGGGCGTGATTAAACCTTATCGATTGAGGTTAGGGTAATGAATAATTTTTGGCATAGTTTTAGTTGGTTTGATTTTGTGATTATTGGTATTGCACTGTTTTCAATTATTATAAGTTTTTTTCGTGGGTTTTTGCGCGAAGTAATTTCTTTAATTGTTTGGATATTGGCATTTATTTTGGCTTTAAAGTTTGCGCCTATATTTAGTCAGCAATTAACGGGTTTGATTGATGGTGAGAACCTACGTTATTTGTTGGCCTTTGGTATTATTTTTGTAGTCGTTATTATTGTTGGCGCTGTATTTAATTTGGTGGTCAAGTCAATCGTTTCGAAGGTAGGATTTGGTGCATTAGATAAATTATTGGGGATTATTTTTGGCTTTGCGCGCGGTGTTTTTGTGGTAGCGATTATTATTATGTTTATTGACGTGAGTTCCCTAAGTAAACATAGTTGGTATACTGAGTCTGATTTAGTTCCGCAGTTTAAACCTTTAGTTGTTTGGCTAGATAAGTTGTTGCCGGATAAATTCCAGCATATCTCTAGTTGGATGGATTCAGATACGACTAACGCTAATCCAAACGGGTCATAAATCATGTGTGGTATTGTCGGAGTTTTAGCGGCTAATCCGGTTAATCAATCTTTGTTTGATGCCTTAACGATTATTCAGCATCGCGGCCAAGATGCAGCAGGAGTGATGACTTGTGATCGGGGTCGATTTTATTTGCGTAAAGATAGAGGCTTGGTGCGTGATGTATTGCGTCAACAACACATGTTGCGTTTACGTGGCAATATGGGTATCGGCCATGTGCGTTATCCAACTGCTGGTTCAGAAAGCGTTTCCGAGTCGCAACCGTTTTACGTTAATTCACCTTACGGCCTAAGCTTGGTGCATAATGGCAATTTAATTAATGCTGATACCTTAGCTGAAGAATTGCATCACAGTGATTTACGCCATTTAAATACTCGTTCAGATTCCGAAGTGTTACTAAATGTTTTAGCTTATGAATTGCAGCGAGTTGCCACTGCAAAACTTAATCCCGCGGCATTGTTTAATGCCTTGAAAGAAGTTTATCAGCGCCTTAAAGGCGGTTTTGCGGTAGTGGCAATGATTGCTGGTTATGGCTTAATTGGTTTTCGTGATCCACATGCCATTCGACCTTTAGTTTATGGGAAACGTGAAACCTCGGCAGGCACAGAGTATATGATGGCCTCAGAAACCATTGCGTTAGATGCGTTAGGCTTTGAAATAGTTGATTTCGTCAAGCCAGGCGAGGCGATTTTTATTAATTTAAATGGTGAATTAATGCGTCACCAATGTGCGCATAAAGTTGAGCATTCGCCGTGTTTATTTGAATATATTTATTTGGCTAGGCCTGACTCGGTATTTGATGGGATTCCGATTTATACGGCCCGTCAACAAATGGGTAAATACTTGGCGCAAAAAATTCAGCAGCAATTTCCTAAACATGATATTGATGTAGTAATTCCCATTCCAGATACCAGTAGAAGCTCAGCATTAGCCTTAGCGGAAGCATTAAATGTGCCGTACTCCGAAGGTTTTGTAAAAAACCGCTATATTGGTCGTACTTTTATTATGCCAGGTCAAGCCGAGCGACGCTCTTCAGTGCGCTTAAAATTAAATGCTATGCGTCAAGAATTCCAAGCTAAAAATGTTTTATTAGTTGATGATTCGATTGTGCGTGGCACTACTTCAAAAGAAATCGTGCAAATGGCGCGTGATGTTGGTGCGAACAAAGTTTATTTTGCCTCGGCAGCGCCCGAAATTCGTTATCCGAATGTATATGGAATTGATATGCCGTCGGCCGATGAATTAATTGCACACGGCCATAGTGTAGAAGAAATTGCTAAACTGATTGGCGCCGATTGGGTAATTTATCAAGCGTTAAAAGACGTTTATGCGGCAGTAAATTCAGCCGCGCCACAGGGCGTGGCAACTGTTAAACGTTTCGAGGATTCGGTATTTACTGGTGATTATGTAACAGGTGGCATTGATAAAAAATATTTAAGTCGTATTGCTAAGTTACGTAACGATAATGCCAAATGCGCGCAACGCGATAAGGCCAGTATTAACCAGCTTAGCGATCTGGGTGATCCTGTCTAATGTATCATAGCCATAGCCTGAGCCATGCTTTAGTATTATAATTGTACATAGGGTTGAATACACTAGGGAAGGTGGCTTATGAGCGGCGGCACTATTACGGCCGACATTGCGATTATTGGCAATGGCGTGCTGGGACACTCGACGGCAGTGTCCTTACTCGATCAGGATCCTAATACCAATGTTATTGTTATCGGTCCCCAGCATAGGCCACATGCGGCTACTCCAGCGGCGGGCGCGATGCTTAATTGTTTTGCCGAGTGTAATGAAAATACCTTAACCTGCCCAGCACAACATGCCAAATTGGATATGGCCTATCAAGCGACGAAGCTCTGGCCTAAATGGCTTGAACGTTTGAATTTGGCTGGCGATACTGGGGCAATTGCTTGTCAGGGGGGTACTTATATTTTATTAAATGCACGCAATGGCGGGATTGATGATAATTGTTATCACGTCATTGAAAAAGTTTTGGATGATTATTCGATTCCTTATCAAAGTGTTGAGCCGGAAACTATTGCCGGTTATGCGCCGATCAAAACCTATCGGGCATTAAAAGCTTTATATTTACCGAATGAATTATATTGTAATTCGACCAGTGTGTTGACTAAACTCGATGAAATTTTTGGAGAAAAGTTCGCATTGCCAACTATGTAATGATGTGGCGACAATTATTAAACCCTTAAAAAATAAAATTTTTGAAATTCACACTGCGACCAAGCAAGTTATTCAGGCAAAAAAAGTGCTTATTGCTGCGGGAGCGCAATCACAAAACTTTATTGATCAGTTTGATGAATTAAAACGACAAACCCCGTTGGTGTTAAGTAGTGTGGGTTGTGCAATGTTAGTAAAAGCTAATGATATTCAGTTGGAATCGGTGGTGCGAACTCCAGGCCGGGCCGGTTCTTGCGGGATTCATATGCTGCCACGAAATAAACAGACGATTTATCTGGGTGCCACGGCGTATTTTTCTAGAAAGTCAGCTAGCCGACCATCAATTCGATATTTATATAACCTGCAAAGAAATATTATTCAGCAGTTTAATAAAGATTTTGAGTCAGCAGAAATCTTGCATATTTATAATGGTAATCGACCGGTTACTATCGATGCGTTTCCATTAATTGGAAGTACTTGTGTAGATAATTTATGGTTATTGACCGGCACTTATCGTGATGGGTTGCATAACTCGCCATTGCTTGGACCATATATGGCGAGCCAGTTATTAGAAAATAATAAAGTCAATTACGCACATCCTTTTGCGCCAAACCGCAAACCAATTCAAATGGTAGATCAAGCGCATTCGATTAATAAAGCCATTGAACACTTAGTTGCAGCATTTTATGATTATGATGCCAGCTATCCAGT
>JAHZKQ010000147.1 GCA_022600315.1 Gammaproteobacteria bacterium | reverse complement strand
TCTTTCACCTTCATATTGGCCTTGATTTGTGGTACCCGCATCTTTTGCTTTAAATTTTCAATTACTCCTGTAAAGTTTGTTTGTAGATAACTAAACACCCCATACGGAACTAATGGCTGCCTATTATCTCCCTCACCATGCACACCATTGAGAATATGCTTTGCTAGACTTGCTTTAGGCAAGGCGCTAAAACTTGCTTCTGGATCAAATGACATGACTTCTTGCTTAGCTTCCTCTGACTCGCGCCGTGAAGTGGACACAGAGTTTTCTGGTGAATGCTCTTTAGATTCTTGCGGGGAAGCGCCTTGCGAGTCTTCTCTTGAGGAAGGCTCCGTGGTGGCTATGCTTGAAGGTCTTTCGGCCATATCAGAAAGTCTAGCACCATCTTCACCGGAATCTGGTGGTTGTTGTGAATCTACAGCTTGTTGTTTCATGACCTTCTGCCCTTAAAACTTTTTAAAAAATGGCGCAATCTTTATAAATACGCTGATATTTCTAAGCGTTATTTTACCATGCTGGCTGTATGAAATCTCTATGTGCAAAGCTTAAAAAGATTATTGCCTAGTCATGATATTGTTTTCTTAAAGCTCCCTTAAGGTTTATTTTGTTAATGCGGTGATGTCCTATCCTGCGTATCTATTTGACTGACTGGCTCTTCATCAGAAGCCCCGCCAGGCGCAGCCAGCAAAGCATAAGGATTATTTACCAAAGATGGCGGCCGAGCTAAAACTTCTGCTGGTATTACAATTGCTGCTGCAGATTGTGCGCCTTGTTGACTATCGGCTTCTAATTCTTGCACTCTGTCTCGCAAGTTATCTATTTCTCCATTCGCTCCTGCTAAATTCTCCGTTAGTGTGGCTATTTTTTTATCTCGCTCCCCAAGCTTTTCTTCAAACTCCTCACGCACTTCTGCTGTCCTTTCAGCCACTCTTTTATCCACTATTGTTTCAATCGTGGCTATCGTAGCAGGGCTTAAGTTTTCTACACCCCCCTCAACCTTTTCCTCTTCAGCGGGCCTAGCGGCTTCCAAAGTACTAATGCGTACTTCGTGGTTAGCCACTCCGGCTTTATTTTCAGCCGCTAGTGTTTCAACTTTTTTCAGGCGCTCTTCCCGAGTAAGATACTTAAACTCATCCGTCACTAATTCTTTATCCTCTCCGAGGTCCGCTTGATAGTGGGTAAGACAACTTGCATACTTTGCCTCATCAAAGGCTAACCTTAAAGTGATATCAGGCAGCATGGGTTTTGATTCGAAGTCTTCGCTGCTGGTAAAGGAAATCGGTATCGATTGAAATTCATTATTTTCAGCCTTAAATACCCTGTTAATCCATGGCATCTCCCAAGGAAAAGCTTTGCGATAATATTGATGGTGGCCGGCTAAAATTTGGGAGAAGCTTTGTTCTGGAAAATAACTTTCAAAACCTTTATAGAGAAATTCATTTAAATCAACTGTGCTGCCCGCTTTAAAATTTAGACACATAGAATCACAATTGTCTTTTAAGCCGAACTGAATCCCTACTCCACGTAACACTTGATCAACCGTTCGGCCATTGCTAAGCTCAATCGGATCCCCTTTGCGCTTAAAATAGGCCAAGTAATTTAAAGCTCGTTGCATAAAATCCTGTGGCGTGAGATTGTCTTCAAAGCTATAAAACAAGCCCATCCGCAGCCCATGAATTAAATGCTTTGCCATCGCGTCTAATAGTTTGCTTATATCAAGCCCCATCAAACCATGCAACGCCGAGTTTGGCATAAACTGAGTAAAGTCTTCTTCATGATTCACGCCACCGTAATAATGAAAAAATCCTTTTAGCAATGCTTCGATATGACTATTAATCTCGGTCGGAGAAAAGCTATTAAATACGGTCATACGTTGGGTAAAGGTATTACGCCATTCACGGCCGGTAATCTTTTTGGTTAAACGATTAAAGAATTCTTCGGCACTGGGTTTTAATTCTTCTGAGACCTCATGATGTAACCCGCGCTCGGCGCCTTCTCTGGCTTGCAACATTTCTTCGTTAATTAATTTAAATTTTGTAATGGGACCAAATAGTTCTTTAATGCCGATACTTGATAACAACATGCCCAAACCATGCAAGCCACCAAATACGGCAAGCCCGGCCACACTAGCACTAATCGTCACCGCTCCTGCCACGCCAATGACGGTAATCACTTTTTTAACATAATCAGTAATGTCTTCATAAGCTTGTAGTTTTTTCAGTGCCGTGCTTTTGACGGATAAAGCCGCTGATGCCGAGCTCCATTCCAAGTAAAATATTTGCGAAAAAGCTTTTTCGGCGGTTTTTAATATATCCCCTACTGCAGAGCTTGGTGAGGCAATATACTGCAAAAAGAATTCACGGTATCTGGTTTTTAATAACTCTACTTGGCTATCTATTTCAATAAAGGCCGGCGGAGTTGAGATATCATCAGGGTGCCAAACAAAACTACGCCACAAGTTATCTAATTGAAAGAAAATGTTAAACCAATGGCTAACTTGATCCGCTTCATCTCCCGATAAAGAATCCGTACTTGACAGGCGTGATAATTGCCGATAATCACGTTCTGCTTTGTATTGATACCATTGCAACATTGAATACGCATCCAGTTTTTTGCCTAGCATTTTTACCAAGGCCATATTACGTGGGCGATAGATATCAAAAATCTTTTTAATGAGTTGTTGTAATGCCGCAGTAAACTCTTTAATTCCCTCAGGCGCTTTTTCTTCTTCGGCATATCTTGAAAGACTTTTAATTTCATGAGCAATTTCTAAAGCATGAGCGGGTAAAAATGGCTCCTCACTTAGTAGGGTTAATCGGGCTTGCAAGCGATCTTGAGCGGCTTTTATTTTTGAATGATCAGATAATTCGATATCAATTACATGATCAGCATAATCTAAAGCACTTACTAATACCGCGTACTCTGCTGGAGAAAAACGTATATCCTTGAGCACTATTTTTTTAAAATTCGAACGGCTAAATAATCCAAGCAAGGGTTGTATATTCTCTCCTGGCTTCCCATACAGCGCAAGCCAACCATTATCAGGAAATCCTATAGGATTACCTGATAAATCTAGTGCTTCCAACCGAGGGCAATTCAGCAAAAATTGAACCAATCGATTTGACTCATTAGTCCTTACAGAAGGGAAATGAGGAGTTTCATGGTGCGCGAGATTTAAAGATTCTAGTTGCCATTGTGCACCCGAACTAAGCGCAAGCCAACTTCCTAGTAAAGCAGAAAAATTATCGTCATTAAAAACAAACTTGGTAGATTTTGATTGATTAGCATCCGGCAAATTAAGAATAGAAAGATCAAGTCGCCTTAATTTCTGTAGCGCCAATACGACGGCCTTATCGTTTTTGTAGTCAAATAAAAATCGGCGTAAATTATTTTTTACTTTTTCTCTATCGGCAGGTGAAGCAATAAGACTTAATGGCGTCTCCCCGCTAGCATCAGGTTCGAAAAGCAAACTAATGGTTTCAGGGAAACAGAGCCAGATCGCCTCAAACCACGAATG
>JAHZKQ010000146.1 GCA_022600315.1 Gammaproteobacteria bacterium | reverse complement strand
TATCAATTAGACCGCCAATTAACTTTAATGGTCAATTAATTCTACACGCCACCGCAATCGCAACCGAAACAAATAACAACCAAGCTAACGCCACAAAGACTTTTTATATTAAAGTCAACCCGATTCCTGACCCACCAATTGTGACATTAACAAATACCACGTCCATTGAAGACACCCCAGTACCTTTAAACATTCTGATTACCCCAACTGGACTTACCGAAGTTATTCGGATTGAAATTTTTGGCGTTCCCAATGGGGCGATATTATCTGCTGGTTATAAACAAAATAATACTTGGATATTAACCCCTCTGGAACTAGTTGGCTTAACCTTAACCCCTGCACCTAATGATAGCCGATCCATTCAGCTGATCGTCAAAGCGATCGCTACCGAAAGCAATGGTAATGCGCAATCTACAATAGAAACTTTAAAAGTCGATATAACGCCTGTCGCTGACCAACCATTATTATTTACCCAAAATGCTACTGGCCTTGAAAATTCACCAATTTCTTTAATTATTATTTCAAGTCTTACAGACCCTAGCGAGAAACTTACTATTGTTATTTCTAATTTACCGGGCGGCGCAAGATTATCAAACGGCACTAAAAATCTTGATGCTACTTGGACTTTACTACCCGAGCAATTAATTAACTTAAAGCTTATTCCTGCTCCGAGCTCAAGTGGACAATTTACATTAACCGTTAGCGCCATTTCAACTGAAGATAATTCAGATAATGCTATTATTTCTAAAGATTTACCCGTGACAATTCAGCCCCTCAACCCAACCTTGCAAGTTCCAACCTTAATCGTTGCTCCTGCAAATGGCCTAGAAGACAATATTATCCCACTACATATCAACATCACTAACACTCAACAATTTAATATTTCTATAAAGATTCGAAATCTAATTCCAACGGCAAGCCTCAACCAAGGCCACAAGTTAAATAATCAAGACTGGGAAGTCAACCTTATTGAACTTAATAATTTATTTATTATTCCAGCTAAAAATTGGCATGGTGACTTAACCTTAAGTATTGAAGTCACGGCCAGTAGCTCCAATCAAATTTATCATTTAACTCGCTCATTGCCAGTAAAAATAATTTCGCAACCTGATAAACCGTACATCCCTAATTTAGAGATTATCATTGATGAGCACGATCGTGAAATTAAACAAGGCAACTTCTTACAAGGAAGGATACAAGATCCAGACGATCATGACTCTCATGAAATCGTTTCTGTTGAAAATGATATTGGTGGCGCAGTGATAACCCCTTATGGCAGATACCACTGGCAACCTAATGGAGATTTCACTTATCAATTATACAGCAGTACCACACTAACTAGCCTAAGACTAAATCAAATCGCCAAAGATAGACTATCAATCATTATTAAAGACCAAGATGAACTTGAAACTTCGGCAAATATAACTTTCCTAATTAGTGGAAATAATAATCGACCTACTATCGTTAACCCGACAAATATTACTCTATCAATGAATCAATATGAAAATATTATCTACCGTGCTGAACAATTCTTTGAGCCTGAGGCAGAGCCTTGGGAATTGATGGTAACCCCAATCGGTCAAGCAAATATCCCGCCTTGGATGACCATCCATATGAATCAACATATCATCAACATTACTGCAAATGATGCTGGTTCTCTTGAATTTTTAATTGCAGCACGTGATCCACACGGCGCTTTATCAGATACTTTACGATTAATCTTACGCATCGACCCAACAGCCATTTCAACAGAACCAAGCCAAAGCGGCATACCCCAATGGGCTATTTTCTCTACTGGCGGTGCTGGCCTCTTATTATTGTTCATAATTAGCAGTTTTTATGCCTATCGAAAATACACTAACTATAAAATTTGGCAGCAAGAATCAAATCTATACCCTCGTCTTATCAAGAATGAATTGAATTTTTCTTACCATGCAAATTCCACAGAAGGCACTAACTTTATCAATTCAATTAACAACATAATTGCTGAGCTAAAAGATGATGAAAATATAGAGCTAAAAATTCCAATGCGAATACTCCCCGATAATGCGGCAGATGCTAATGAAGCAGTGGATATTATTGCTGATGTCATCCGTGGTCACGCAAGAATCCTAAAAGAGGGAGGTTTATTCTCTCATGAGGCGCCCTGCACGAAAAAAAATTCCTTTTACATTCTAAAGGCACTTACTGAAAATTATGTTGATATTCTCGCAAAAATTAAGTCTCGATTATCTAAAGATTATTTGCAAAACTTCGAAGCAATATGTAGAGATGAAAAACATGCTGGTGAAGATAATGGGCAACGAGATCCTGTCTTGGAGCATCAAGATATATCATTAGTTTCTGTGATGGAAAAACAAGCCGGTGAATTATCAGTGGTACTTCCCATTATAGGGGAACAAGACCTCGGAGAAAAATCTCACTTCAGTGAAGATAGCGTCACTGATGATGACGACATAAATCCCAAAGAAGAAAAACCTGATCACAGTGGCAGTGAAATGGAACCTGGCAACGTGCAACAAGCAGAAACTTATGTATTACCTGCAGATTTTAATAATCAATTAGAAGAAGAAACTTATGTGCTACCCACAGCGCAAGAAGGAGAGCTGGATATTGACCCAGAAGCCGGTAGTGCTGGCATCACAGCTGAAAAAAGCGGCAATCAATTAATGTTTGAACAACAACAGCGTGCTCTGCAAATGGCGCGTAGCACCTCCAATGCAAGCACAATCGGTGGCGGCGCCTCTGCCGCAAATCCGATCAACACCGAGGAATTAGAGGGTGAAGCAATCATGCAAAGACTAGCAACGCAACAACAAGAGGCTCTTAATACAATGCAGCAGCAAAACTCTTCAAGCAGTTATGAAGGTGCTGGTGTTGAAGCTGATGAAGCCAAAGCCATACTCAGAGTGGCACGATCCTCAAGCACTTTTAGTGCTGCCTCGCCTGGCGCATCTTCAGCCAGCTTATTTTCTAAAGCTGGTGACTCACCATCAAGTAAAGATAAAAAATCAGATCCAGATCCAGATCCAGATCCAGATCCAGATCCAGATAAAACATCCCAACCTTAAATTATAAAATTAACCACGCGAACGACGTTTACGTTCATGCTCTTTTAGATATTTTTTCCGCAAGCGAATTGAGGTCGGCGTAATCTCCACTAACTCATCGTCATCAATAAAATCTAAAGCGCGTTCTAAAGTTAATTGAATTGGTG
>JAHZKQ010000145.1 GCA_022600315.1 Gammaproteobacteria bacterium | reverse complement strand
CCCATAGTGCCGGCACCTACCACATGCACTTTAGTGGCCTTATATTTGGCAGCTTTAGCCAAATTTTTTAATTTAGTTTGCAAGAAAAAATCTCGAACTAAATTGCGTGACGTAGGCGTTAAGATTAATTCAGAAATCGAGCGCGCTTCATTGACCATAGCCGCTTGCCCAAAACCCCCATCACGAATCCAATTACGAATGACCGCAAATGGCGCGGGGTAATGTGCTTTACGCACTCCCTTAGCACGCAATTGATTATAGAATAATTTTCCTAAAATTGGCCGCACTAAGGCATGATTACTAAAGCGTGCTAAACCACTGGGTTGATGTCGTAGCGGTTTATTTAAAATAAAATGTCGCGCTGCCGATTTTAACTCGCGCAAAGGCACCGCCGCATCGATAATACCAACTTTGAGCGCTTTTGCCGCGGTATAAGCTGCACCCGGCAAAATCATTTTCATCGCTTCAATCGCACCAACCAATGGTGGCAAACGCACGGTACCACCCCAGCCCGGATGCAAACCCAATTTAACTTCTGGCAAACCAATCCGAGTTTTAAGGTTATCCGTCGCGATTCGATAGCGGCAAGCTAAAGCCAACTCGGTACCGCCACCCATACAAAAGCCATTAATCATAGCTACACTTGGAATTTTTAAGGCCTCCAATCGGTCGAAGATCACTTGCGCCTTACGAACCAATTCAAAAGCTTGCTCTTTTGTTTTCAAGGCAACAAATTGATTAATATCCGCCCCAGCGATAAAACCTGATGTCTTTTCTGAATAAATAATGACACCACTTAATTCGCCCAAGTTCATTTGATCCATTATGTTATTGAACTCAATTAACGTATCGGCACTAATGGTATTTACATTACTATCAGCACGATCAAAACCCAGCCATAAGATTTTGTCAGCGTCTATTTCAAATTTCCAGTTCTGGTAAGTTGCTGTCATTGGATAGTCCTTAGTTTAAGTTTCGATTAACATTGCGCCGCCCTGACCGCCGCCAATACAAATTGCGGCAATGCCGCGGTTAGCTTTTTTACGCTGTAATACTGTTGCCAAATGATAAGCAATACGCGCCCCACTGGCACCAACCGGATGCCCTGTTGCAATCGCACCACCATCAATATTTAATCGTGATCGATCTAAACTGCCAAAGGCATCTTCTAAATGTAAATGCGTACGACAAAATTCAGGATCTTCCCAAGCTTTTAGACAAGCCAATACTTGCGCCGCAAAGGCTTCATTAATTTCCCAATAATCAACGTCACTAAAATTTAAATGATGGCGCTGCATTAATGGTGTTGCTGCCATCACCGGACCTAAACCCATAACTCGCGGATCCAGAGCTGCCCATTCGACATCGGTAATTTGTGCCTGAGGTTTTAATTGATATTTTTTAACGGCCGCTTCACTGGCTAATAATAGCATCGATGCGCCATCGGTAATTTGTGAACTATTGCCTGCGGTGACCTTGCCGTATTTATCAAAAAACGGGCCTAAGCTAGTTAATTTTTCTAAAGTGCTATCGCGGCGCACACCGGTATCGTGCTCAAAACAACTGCCATCGTTGGCATAAACGGGGACGATTTCCTTTAACCAACCACCGTCTTGCGCGTCAATTAAACGGCGATGACTTTTTAAAGCAAACTCATCCATCTCACGCCGGCTAATATCAAAGTGGGAAGCCAGAATTTCTGCGGTTTCTCCCATATTCAAACCATTTAAGGGATCGGTTAAACCACATAATAAAGCAATGATAGGTTTTAAATAAGCAAGCTTTAGTTGAGTGAGTGCGGATACTTTTGCGCCAAAGGTTTTTGCTCGCCAAAAACCGGATAACCAACGCACCATGCTAGGACGCAATAATAAAGGTGCCCGACTCATCGCTTCAGTGCCACCGGCTAAGACTAAATCGTGTCGTCCACAGGCAATATCTTTTAAGGCACTATCTAGAGACTGCATACCAGAGGCGCAATTGCGTTGCACCGTCCAACCGGGTACATCATCACCGCAACCTAAACGCAAGCCAACGATGCGGCCAATATTCGCCTCACGCTCACTTGGCATCATACAACCTAACACCACCTCATCAATTGCCGTTGGCGCAAATGGTTGGCGGGTTAACAGTTCACGACTGGCATAGACGGCTAAATCTGAGGCACTAAAAGGGCCCGGCTCTTTACCCGCTTTTAAAAATGGTGTGCGCGCACCATCAATAATATAAACTGGCCTGGCTAATTTTCTTGAGCTTGATTTTGCGCCTGCATCATCTTGAAAAGAATAATTCACTTTACTCATCGATTAAATATCCCCTATTTATTATATTGTATCAACTGCAATTGCACGCTCATAGCAATCAGTAA
The DNA here is from genome assembly GCA_022600315.1 of Gammaproteobacteria bacterium. Taxonomy (GTDB): domain Bacteria; phylum Pseudomonadota; class Gammaproteobacteria; order Coxiellales; family Coxiellaceae; genus JAHZKQ01. The sequence continues at coordinate 222 of JAHZKQ010000145.1, read as the reverse complement.
ACGCTCGCAAGCGATCATGATCTTGCACCGAAATAATGTTTTCACTTAGCGCCAACTTGGCCAAGTTTGTGAGATCATTGCAAGCCCTTAAACGACCCTCAGCTACCGCACCTTCTATTCTAGCAAAAATCTCGGCAACACTTAACTTAGCCTCAAAGGCCGCCTCAAAAGCGGCCTGCGGGTCGGCCGCAGTCGGTTGATAAGCCAATTCGCAATGTCGCT
>JAHZKQ010000144.1 GCA_022600315.1 Gammaproteobacteria bacterium | reverse complement strand
TCCGTACAATTTGGAAGTCAAACTTCCAAATTGTACGGATTTAGTGGCCATAACCCATTGAATATAGTATAATAAGCCAATATAAACTTCCATATTGTACAAAAATGTTTGAAAGAACCATTGAAAAACAACTGCTTGAAGCAAGCCATCAGTACCCTGTGGTGACCATCACTGGACCACGTCAATCTGGAAAAACAACGGTTGTACAGCGCACATTTCCTAATAAGCCATATGCCAACCTAGAGCTTACCGATGTACGACTCATGGCAGAAAGTGACCCTCGAAAGTTTCTGAATCAATTCCCAGACGGTGCCATTCTGGATGAAATACAGCATGTCCCTGGATTACTATCTTATATTCAAGTGATCGCCGATGAGCGTGACCAGGCCGGCTTATTTATCCTCACCGGCTCACACCAAATGTCTTTACATCAAGCGATCTCACAATCACTGGCAGGCCGTACCGCACTACTCACACTATTACCGATGACACTTAGCGAACTAGGTCACGCAGGCTTTAATCTAGAACTTAATGCGCAACTGCTTTATGGCGGTTATCCCCGAATTTATCGAAAACAGCTTGATCCAACTGAAGCTTATCGACATTATTTTCATACTTACATTGAACGTGATGTACGCCAGTTGATTAATATTAAAAATCTTAATTTATTTAATAAATTCATTAAGCTTTGCGCTGGACGTATTGGCTCAACCATAGAAGCAAACAATCTTGCCAATGAAGTTGGCGTGTCACATCATACTATTAATCAATGGCTATCCATTCTGGAAGCTTCTTATATTATATTTCGCTTACCACCTTATTTCGAGAATTTTGGCAAACGTGTTATTAAATCGCCGAAACTTTATTTTACTGATGTTGGTTTAGCAGCTCACTTACTCGATATTGAAACAACCAATCAAATTGCCAGAGACCCATTAAGGGGTGCATTATTTGAAAATTTGGTGATATTAGAATTAATGAAATATCGCTTAAATCAAGGCAAAGATCCTAAACTATATTTCTATCGCGACAACCATCAAAATGAAGTTGATGCGGTGATTAAGCTTGGTCATGAATTAATCCCTATTGAAATAAAATCAGCAGAAACATTTCATGACCGCTTCCTTAAAGGATTAAAATACTTTAAAACAATCTCCAAAGATAGAACGCCGCGCTCTTATCTCGTCTATGCCGGCAGTACAGAATCAACCATTCATGATTGTGAAATTATGAACTATACAAACACCGACAAAATCTGGCAAACACTTGAATCTGAGCAATAATCTTGATCGTACCACTAAGAATTTTCTACCCCACCCTGCAGCATGCTTAGAAAATTTATCGGCACTGGAAAGACAATGCTGGATTTCTCGCCAGAAATATCTAGTAAAGTTTGCAGATAACGTAATTGAATCGCTTGCGGCTGTTTGGCTAATACCGCTGCCGCTTGTTGCAATTTATCGGAAGCTTGCAACTCACCTTCAGCATTAATAATTTTTGCGCGACGTTCGCGCTCAGCTTCCGCTTGCCGGGCAATCGCACGCACCATGCTTTCGTCAAGATCAACGTGTTTGATCTCAACATTAATTACTTTAATACCCCAAGTATCAGTGGCTTCATCTAAAATGGCCTGAATATCTTTATTTAACTTATCTCGCTCGGATAACATTTCATCTAGATCATGCCGGCCCAATACTGAACGCAATGTCGTTTGCGCCAACTGACTTGTTGCTTCATAGTAATCTTCAACTTGGATAATACATTTCTCAGGATCGGTCACTTGAAAATAAACCACCGCATTGACCCGCACGGAAACATTATCTTTGGAAATCACATCCTGGCTTGGCACATCCATCACCACCGTACGTAATTGCACCCGCGCCATTTGTTGAAAAATTGGAATCAGTAAAATTAAACCCGGTCCTTTCACCTTCCAAAACCGGCCCAATAGAAAGATCACGCCGCGCTCATATTCGCGCAAAATTTTAATCGAACTCATTAAGAGCACGACAACGATTCCAGCAACAATATAACCGACAAATATGCTCATAACTTTCTCCAATTAAGATTTGATAGGATTATAGCACCGCTCTCTCGAGTTTAGCCAACCTATGTTATAGTAAAATCCCAATGAATAGCCTTATAAGGAATTAATAAGCCATGGAGACCGGCAGCAAAATCTTATTTGCCACAGACTTTTCAAATTCTGCACAAACAGCATTAAACTTATTACTAAAACTAGCAGAAAACTTCGACCTAGACATCTACTTTACCCACGTGCTAACGACATTTTGGAATAATGTCATGACTGTAGGTGAATACGAAAAAGAGGTCTCAGATCGCCTAACGGGCTGCCAACGCAAGACCATGCAACAATCCAATCCTTCGCATATTGTGGTTTCAAAAGGCCATCCGGCAAAATCAATTTGTCATAGCGCTGATGAACTTGAAGCCAGTATGATTATGCTTGGAACAGGCGATAAATCTAAACAAGCCAAGTTACATACTGGCACTATCGCTTGCAGCGTTGCTAAATTAGCTAGGCAGCCAGTATGGATTGCTGAGCGCGAAACGATCAAATCCATTATTTGTGGCATAGATGGCTCAGCCGGTTCGGCCAAAGCATTGCGTGAGGCAATTTTATTAGCCCACCAATTTCAAGCCAAACTTAGCGTGGTTTCAGTCGTACCACTAGCTGATTTTAGCTCCTTCAATGTGCAAAAAACTGATCTAGCAACCGTTGAAGAACAGTACAAAAACCATTACATCAAAAATATAAACGGCTTCTTACAAGAATTTGAATACGGCAATGTAAAAGTTGAATACCATTTCCCATGGGGACGAGCTGCTCAAACTTTAATTGGGCTGGCGAATAGCTTACATGCTGATTTAATTGTTATCGGCGCTAAAGGTGAAAGTCGATTAGATGAATTATCTTTAGGCAGGGTCGCTGATAAAGTGCTTAATTATGCGCCTTGTTCTTTACTGCTGATGCGTTAACGTCTAATATAATCTTTAATACACAAGGACGAACTTCAATATAGGGAGATAACATGAAGTTAATTATTCGCATCGCTATCATGATGGTCTTTGCTGCCGGCTTATCTGCTTGTATGCCTTTTGCTGCAACGGTCAGCACCCCCAAGAAAAATAGCCCTTACGCTGACCCATACGCGACCTATCAAGATAAATTAGTCTGGCAAGTTGAGCATGGCTATGCCCCACAGCATCCAGCACGATCGACTAAAAAAAGGCTAAAAAAATCTTCACGCAGTGTTAAACCAACTGCCAAAAAAATGTCCAAAACAGGATTAAGAAAATCTTCGCGCAGCGTTAAACCAACTGCCAAAAAAACGTCCAAAGCAACGCCGACTAAAAGAAACATTCCAACTACATCGACTAGAAATCAGCCACAAATAATCATTACCCCAAATACACCCACTAAGGTTCAACCTAAGACCTTAACCCCAAGCAAACCATCAGGGGCGGCTAATACAGTTAAACGCACGCCACCTATGCAAAATAAAATTAAAGCCCACCAACACAGCAGTCGGTCACGTCGACATATTAAACTCGCGCACCATAACCGTAAGCATAAAGTGCGTCGACATAAAGTCCGACACCACAGAAAACATCACGTAATTAAAACCAAAATAAGAAGTCGACGTAAGCATTTAGCCAGAACACGGAAAAAGCGTCCTAATATTCATTTACTGGCCACTACCGCGCATCCTGTTAAACTCGCGCATCATGGTCGTAAACATAAAGCGCGTAGCCATAAAGCTCGGCGCCACAGAAAACATCGCGCAGTTAAAACTAAAACCAACACTCAACACAAACGTCAAGCTCGCAAATCACGTCGGCATATTAAACTTGTACGCCACAACCGTAAACATAAAGTACGCAGTCATAAAGCTCGGCGCCACAGAAAACATCGTGCAGTTAACACTAAAATCAACACTCAACACAAACGTCAAGCTCGCAAATCACCTCGGCAGACTAGAAGACATGCCGCCAACACAAAGAATCATTCTCGCCAATTAGCGCGTATTATTCATAGAAAACGTCGTTCCTCCTCTAAAACCCATACCATAAAAAGCAAACAAAAACGGCATGCTAGTCGAACACGGCGACACATTAAACTCGCGCATCACAATACATCACACAAGCAACCGATTATTTTTTACGCGCCAAATCATTGGCATTAAATATATAAGGAGCTATCATGAAATCCATCTTACGTTTTAGCGCATTAGTTGCCACCGCATTTCTCCTAACCGCTTGCTCATCCGGCCCTGGCGGCGCTAGCAGTGGTGATGGCATTAACTTCGACCAAAGCTACTCTCAACATATAACCAACACTAAGCTAGCAGCTAAAAAGGCCGCACATCACGTGGTATTAGCAGTACACAACAGTACACACAAGATCAGACGCAATCTTGACCGGGTTGAACGCTCGCATGATACATATCGTAATCGCAACCATTATCGCAGCCAATCAACTAAGCAAGAAATTAAACGTGACGCACATAATCGTGCAGTGCGCAGCATAGACAAAGCAACTCGACCGTAAGCCATATTAAAAGAATAAAAAAACCCGGCTTAGCCGGGTTTTTTTATTCTTTACGCCAAACTGTACCACCACTACTATCTTCTAAGACCACACCCATTTGCGTAAGCTTAACGCGCAAACGATCAGCCTCACTCCAGTTTTTATCGGCACGGGCTTGCTCACGATCAGCAATTAAGGTTTCAATTTTTTTAACCTCATCGTTATCAGTATCACCACGTAGAAATTCTTCTGGATCATGTTGCAATAAACTGAAAATATTTGCCAGACGCTTTAATGTAGTAGCTAAGCTTGCCGCTATTTCCATCTCATTTTGATCACGCCGCCGATTAATCTCATGCGCTAATTCAAATAATACCGCCAATGCTTCTGGAGTATTAAAATCGTCATCCATTTTTACATTAAACTGCGCAACGTAACTTTGCCCAATTTCATTTTCAGCACAAACTGGTAGGCCACGAATACTTAAATATAAACGCTCTAAAGCTTGATATAATTGCGCTAAACCTTGCTCAGCATAATTGACTGGGCTGCGATAGTGTCCCGAAATCATAAAGTAACGCAATAACTCAGCATCGTGTTTGGCTAAAACTTCTTGGATAGTATGAAAATTATTTAACGACTTAGACATTTTTTCTTTATTAACTTGCAATAAGCCCACGTGCATCCAAATATTAGCAAAAGTTTTTGCTTGCAAAGCTTCAGATTGAGCGATTTCATTTTCATGATGTGGAAATTTTAAATCCATGCCGCCACCATGAATATCAAATGGCTGGCCAAGTAAGTTGGCCGCCATCGCCGAACATTCAATATG
>JAHZKQ010000143.1 GCA_022600315.1 Gammaproteobacteria bacterium | reverse complement strand
TCTTAGACCGTCAAAATCAGCTTGTATATAGCGACCCTCATCATCAGCACATGACCAACCTAAACCGGTAGTAATTTTTTCAGGCTTTTGCTTGCAATAAATCCCCACTCCACTGTAACCAGGTTTTTTTGCATCGTGAAAATAGCAATGATAACCTTTGGGACGAAAAATATCGTCGGTTAATACCGCCATTTGCGCTTTAGTTTCTTGCATGCAAACTACATCGGCACGCTGGCGTTTTAACCAATCAAAAAAACCCTTCCGCGCTGCGGCTCGAATACCATTTAGATTAACACTGATGACTCGCATCACTCACCCCTTCATGCTATGTTATTGATAGCCATTAAAGAGGAAAAGCTGCCATGAATCAAGCCCAAACTATCGCTCAATTATTACTTGAAATTAAAGCAGTGGGCTTAAGTCCTAACGAACCTTATCGTTACACATCCGGGTTACTCTCACCGATCTATTGTGATAACCGCTTAATTATTTCTTATCCTGATAAACGCTTAATTGTCTTACAGGCCTTTTTAAATCTTATTGAAAGTCAAAATTTGCAATTTGATGTAGTTGCAGGCACCGCTACAGCTGGCATCCCACACGCTGCCTGGATTGCCGACCGACTGAGTAAACCCATGGTTTATGTGCGTGCAAAAACTAAATCACACGGCAAACAAAACCAAATCGAAGGCAAGCTTAATAAAGGTCAAACTGCATTAGTGGTTGAAGATCTAATTAGTACTGGCCAAAGCTCAATTGCTGCCGGCGTAGCACTGCGTGATGCCGGCGCTAACGTCACCGATTGCATCGCCATTTTTTCTTATCAAATACAAACTGCCAGTCAAAGTTTTAGCGATAACCAAATTAAATTGCATACCCTAACTGACCTGAACACCTTAATTGATGTTGCCATCACCCAAGATGCTATTAATGAAAGCGATAAAACTCATATCTTAAGTTGGGCCAAAGACCCAGGGACTTGGAGTGAAAAACACGATTGATCTTCTCTGAATTTTAGCCATAGCAAAAAACATATCAATATATTTTCACCCAAGTTTGGTGACTTTATGCCAGCCGAGACCGATTGCTAAAATAATCAATATTTATCAATGAGTAGCGAAGCCTCCAATTAAATAGAAACACTTTCCGAAACTTTTTGACAAGACATACTATAATCTACAGTAGATATAAGCTCTGGGCTGATAAAACCAGTGCTAATATAAATAGAAAGGATAAATTACTTAATTAAATAATTTATAGGTTTGAGTATTTAATAAAAAGGATTGGAACATTGAAAAAAACAACAGACGCGGACAATGATGAAGCCTGTAAAACGCTAACAATTATTGGCTTAGGCGTTGCAGGCCAAGATTGCTTGAATTCTGTTTTGGCAGATAAAAATAATGTATTTTCCTATATCAATATTATTGAACCCAATAAAGATGTCTGTATCGACATTGAAAAGCAATTAAATGATAACGAAAAAATAGAAATTGCTTTTTACCCAGAACTTGAAAAGTGTCGCTCAAATCTAGGCGTGACATTTGTTTCTGTACTACCAACCAAGATGCAACACATTATTGAAAAAACGATCACTCAACCGATTGATGCGCTAGTGATCGAAAAACCCGGCCCATTACCTTCTTTAAGAAAAGATGACCAGGTATACCAAGACTTAAAAAACTTTGGCGATAAACTTTTTATTTGTCATCAAAGACAATATGCGGAACATTTTTTATGGGTACGCAATCAACTAAAAGAAGGTAAGATCGGCGCCGCTGATCATGGCGTGCTTACTCTAGGTCGATGGGATTATTTAACTGCTGGTACTCACTGGATGGCTTTTTGCCATTCACTGTTTGGGGCACCAGTCGATACAATTGGTGAGGTGAGATACAGCGGTAATACTTCTGAAAAATATAAATATGACGTCGAAGATGAAGCTTTCTTTACGATTAAACATAGTGGCGGTGTAACCGTTCAATGGCGAATCGGTCCTGAATACGGTAATCGTTCAGATTTACGTATCCTAGCAGAACACGGCTGTATTGATGTAAAATACGATAAATATAAACTGGCTAGACAATATGATTTATCGGGTGAAGAAATAGTCTGCAATGACTATGGCAACCCCAGATATAAAATATTGGAGGAAATTGCGCGTGGCCATAAACCTGCGATAGGTTGTCGACTTGAAGATTTAGATTTATATCTTCAGTTATTCTCTTCCATTAGAAAATAATGGTTATACATTATGCAAAATATTAAAATTGTACATTCAGGCTTACCCACCTACTGGCGTTCAAATAACGAAGAAATCATCTTTAACCAAGGCAAAGGTGGCAAGGTTTTTGACACTTTGGGCAGGGGATATTTTGATTTCGTGTTAGGTTACGGCCCCGTTATCATTGGTCATAACAATGATTTATTTACAAAAAACTTAACAAATAGAATAAATACTGGCATTCACTTTCCCGGATACTCAAACACGCACTCTGAATTTATCAACCGTTTATTAAGTGATTTAAGTTGTGAGAAACAAGTTTGTTTTTTCAAAACAGGTTCTGAAGCTATATCAGGCGCGCTGAGAATAGCCGCTTTATATACACAAAAGATGGGTATTATTCGTTGTGGCTTTATCGGCTGGCATGATTCTCAGGTCGCGTCGTCTACCTGTTGGCATGAAGCACTAAACTCTAAATTACGAAATGAAATTAGATACAAAGAATACATGCGAGGCGTTCAAGGAGATGAAGCAGTCTATAATTGGATTAGTTTAGATATCGATGACCTGGAAAAAATAATATTGCAGCACAAAGACACGGTAGGCGCCTTTGTAATTGATGCTTATCAATTGACTTTTATGTCTGAAGACACTCTAAAACAGGCCTTAAAGTTATGCAAAAAATTTAACATCCTCACTATTTTTGACGAAACAAAAACGGGGGCTCGATATGTAAAAGCAAGCTATGCATTTAAACATAAGCTGGATGTTGATATGGTAGTTTTTGGAAAGGCACTTGCCAACGGCGCGCCTTTAAGCCTATTAGTAGGTAGTGAAGAATTTCTTTCTCTGTCTGGCAAGGCAAGAATCACTGGCACTTTTTCTAAAGAACTCTTAGCCATTAATTGTGCTTTAGCAACCCTGGATGTCATGGAGAAATGCAATGGCTATGAATCTTTGTATAAAGCCGGTGACAAAATTGTTGAATGTTTTAATAACGCAGTTGCTAAAGCAGAGCTTGCAGACCACCTCTCTGCTAAAAGCTTATTTAAAGGATCAATGTTTGATATTATTTTTTCAGATGATATTGTTAACGAGCTTTCGCTTAGGAAAAACCTTTTAGTCTGCATGGCCGATGCAGGCGTGCTGATCCTACAGGGACATCCCTCATTTGTATGCCTTGACCATCAACACATTAATTTTAACGAATTGGAAGACGCATTTTACCAAGCCTTATCTCAATGGAAAACCCAACTTAAAAACTGATAATCTAACCTCTAAAATGGCAGCTTAAGCCCGGGCTCTAACTTTAACAACTCACGTCGAAACAAACTCTGAATGTGCTGCATCGCATTCTCATCATCAGCCTCAAAACGCAGAATTAAGTACGGTGACGTATTGGAGGGGCGAATTAAACCCCAACTGTCTTTAAATTCTAAACGCAATCCATCGATGGTAATACGCTCAGCATTTGGAAATTCTGCTTCGGTTAATAAACGCTGCATAAAGCTGGCTTTATTTTCCTCTGCCATCGGTAGTTTTAATTCTGGAGTGTTAATGCTGTCAGGTAATGCTGCAAAAATTTCATCCGCAGTTTGTTGCTGGTGACTCAATATTCCTAGCAAGCGTGCACCCACATAAATCCCATCATCAAACCCGAACCAACCATCTTGAAAAAATACATGACCACTCATTTCACCTGCTAGCGGCGAATCAATATCCAGCATTTTTTGTTTTAAAATTGAATGTCCAGTGCGGTACATAATCGGTTTACCACCATGCTCGCTAATGACTTTAGCTAAGTTACGCGTGCACTTTACATCATAAACAATTTCACTACCTGGTTTATGTTTTAGCAGGTCGATCGCATATAACATCATCTGTCGATCCGGCCAAATAATTTTACCGGTATTGGTCACCACCCCTAAACGATCGGCACCACCATCTAGTGCTAAACCAATATCGGCCTGCTGAGCTTTTACCGTGCGAATTAAATCTTGTAAATTTTCGACGATAGTAGGATCAGGGTGATGATTTGGAAAATTGCCATCCACCTCACAATAAAGCTCTACCACTTCAC
>JAHZKQ010000142.1 GCA_022600315.1 Gammaproteobacteria bacterium | reverse complement strand
GATGATGCGGCGGCAGCGGAACACATTAATACCTATTTCCGTGCTGCACATAATATCAAGGGCGCCGCGCGCGGCGTTGAATTAAATGCCATTGGAGAAGTCGCACATGCCCTGGAAAGTTTATTTAGCACTTATCGTGATAAAAAAACTCGGCCGGGCACCGAAGTTTGCGACGCTGCTTTAAAGTCTATTGATACTATACGAAATATTTTTATTAAAACTCAAGCCGATCCAAATGCTAAATTTGATAATGGCACATTAATTAGACAGCTTGAAGCGTTAACTGAACTTGCCGCTGCAACAAGCAGCTCAAACAATAGCACCGCCACAGAAAAAAAAACTAAATCTAATAAAGCTGAACAACCTCAAGAAAAAATAACCACTAGCGAAAACAAGAGTGCCGCAGAAGCTACTGAAAAAAATCCCGCAGAAATAAGTGATAAACCGGCAACTTCATTATCTAATGACTTTATTAAGGTATCGCTAGAAAAACTAACCTCACTTACCTCGCTGGGCGATGAACTGCAGAGCACCAAACTTGAGGTGGATGAATTTACTAAATATTTACATAAAGCCGATCAAAAAATTAAAATCTTACATGAAATTTGCCACCAAATGCATTTACACACCAGTCCAGACTCCGACATACAAAACCTGCTTAATAACGGCATAGATAAAATTGTCGAGCTGGAAAATGATCTTAGTAAATTATCCGAGCAATTACATAGCTCCAATAACCAACTTGGGTTAATTAGCGGTAACCTACAAGACAAAATGCGCACTTTAAGACTAGTACCTGCCGGCACGGTGCTGCGGCCTTTACTGCGCACCGCTCGCGATATTGCTCGTGAGCTCAATAAAAAAGTTGATGTAGATTTAAAAGGCGAAGATATTGAAATCGATCGTGCTATTTTAGAATTAGTCCGTGATCCATTAGTACATATTTTACGAAATTCAATTGATCATGGCATTGAAGCAAGTGAAGAACGTAAAATAACTAAAAAATCTGGTGTTGCGAAAATTATTATTAAAGTTTCCAACCAAGAAGGCAAAATAATTATTTCCATTAGTGATGATGGTCGCGGCATAGATTCAGAAATTATTAAAAAAGCGGCAATTAGAAAACATTTGATCAGTCAACAAGAAGCCCAAGGATTAAGCGAAAAAGAAACCCTAAACTTACTCTTTTTACCAGGATTTTCAACTAAAGAAATTATTACTAATGTCTCTGGCCGTGGTGTTGGCATGGATGTAGTACATAACAACATTACTCAAGCTAAGGGCAAAGTAACTATCAACACCAAGCTTGGTGAAGGCACCCAAGTTAATTTAAATCTACCACTGACATTAGTCACTGATCATGGTATGTTTTTTAGTGTTAACAATAAAACTTTTGCCATTCCTACTACAGCCATTGTTCGTGTGATTGAAACTGAACCACAACAAATTCAGCATGCTGAAGCTGACCAAATTATTATGGTAGACGATACACCCGTCCCAGTTCGCAAGCTCTCTAATGTGCTAAACTTCAATACTCAAGAGAATGATGAACATAATAATATCAATCTTATCGTAATTAAATCAGATCGCCACCAGCTGGCAATTATTGTTGATGAAATTATTGGCGAACGTGAAATGGTAATAAAATCTTTAGCGCCACCATTAAATAATATTCCGAATTTAGCAGGCGCAACGTTAGCTGGTGATGGCAGCATTATTTTAGTACTTAACCCTTACCAGTTAACCCAGCAAGCCTTAAGCATGAAAACAAAACTGCAATTTGCTGACAACACTGAAGAAACTGAAGAACAAACCCATATTTTAGTGGTTGATGATTCAATTACTACACGGTCTTTGGAAGCAAACTTATTGAGTGCGCATGGATTTGATGTGGAAACGGCAGTAAATGGTGAAGAAGCTTGGCAATTACTGCAACATCACAACTATGACATTGTTGTCACCGATGTGCAAATGCCTCTAATGGACGGTTTCGAATTAACCGAACATATTAAACAAGATAATCGCTTCAATGAGCTGCCAGTAATTATTGTAACTTCATTAGAAAAGGAAGCCGACAAGCGTCGCGGCATTGAGGTTGGTGCCGATGCGTATATCACCAAAAATCAATTTGAGTCTAAAGCATTGCTGCAAACAATACAGCAATTAATTGTAAGGCCTGTTTAATGGATAGCATAAAGAAAAAAATACGAATTTTAATTGCTGAGGATTCGAAATTAATCTCAACAATTTTCACCAAAATTTTTAATGCGGCTGATGATATGGAAGTTATCGGCCACGCTGCTGATGGTGAGCAAGCGGTAAACCTTACTAAAAAATTAAAACCTGACCTGATTACCATGGATATTGAAATGCCGAAGATGGATGGTGTTGAAGCCACTAAACAAATTATGAAGCACAATCCCACACCAATTGTCGTTATTAGCTCGCACGCTAATGACAGCTCCATGAACTTAACCTTTAAAGCAATTGAGGCAGGTGCGCTCACCGTACTTGATAAACCCCAGGGTTTGTCACCTGATGTATTTGGCCCTATGCAACAATATTTAATAAATACCGTACGCGCTATGGCTGCGATTAAAGCTATTAAACGCCGAAGCTCTAGACTTTTGCCGCCTAAAAAAGCCAAAATTCCACCCCCAAAAGATGCTGACTATGAAGTCATTGGGCTTGGCACATCCACTGGCGGACCACCAGCCTTATCAACCATATTTAAGGCTCTCCCTAAAGAGTTTCCCTTACCAATTCTTGCTGTGCAACACATTACCCCAGGATTTCTACCGGGTATGCTTAAATGGCTAAAACTTTCCGTGCAACAGAATATTAAACTGGCTGAAGCACATGAACTATTAAAGCCTAATACCATTTATTTTGCGCCCGACAACCATCAACTTGAAATCTATCGGCGTCACGGAAAATTAGCTATTAAATTAGTTGAAGGCAAGGCCATCAATGGCTTTTGCCCTTCAGTGGATGGATTGTTTCATTCACTGGCCAGCACCTGTCCAAACACTGCAATAGGCGGCCTTTTAACTGGCATGGGCCGTGATGGCGCGAAAGGTTTATTGGCGATGCATCAAGCCCATTGTCAAACCTTTACCCAAGATAAATCTGGCTGTGTCATTCATGGCATGCCACAGGCCGCTATTGATCTTGGTGCCAGTCGCCATGAAATAGCCTTGGAAAAAATTGCTGATTTTCTTGTTCAACAAACCAAACCTTATAAAACGAAGGAGACTAACCATGACTAGCATATTAGTTATCGATGATAGTGCCACATCACGCGCACTATTTCGATCTTGCTTGCCAAATAACGGTGATAATTTTGAGATTAGTGAGGCTCAAGATTATGAAACCGCATTAGAACAAGCAAAATCAATACAGCCTGATATTTGCGTGGTAGATTATAACCTACCCTATAAATCAGGCACTGAAATTGCCGAGGCTATTATGGAGGCTGGAATCGACACCAAATTTATTCTAATGACAGCCAACACTCAGCAAAGTGTAATCCAACGTGCTGAAGTATTAGGCTTTATTGGAATTATCGATAAACCCGTAAATCCAGATAAAGTCTTAGAAGCCTTGCAAAAAGTAGCATGAGGATAAAGCAATGATAAAACTCCAAGAACCTCAAAAAGATGGTTTACGTGAAATCTGTAATATCGGCATGAGTCGCGCAGCTAAACAGCTCGCCGCTATTGTCAACGAAGAAATTGAAATTGATATTCCAGATATTGACTTAATCAATGCGAAAAACATTATTAATAATATCCCATGGGATAGCGATACCCAAACCACCTGTGTGTATCAAGAAATTAATGGCATGATTGATGGCCGAGCTTTATTAATCTTTCCAAGCCATGACAGTGAAATGTTAATTGGCGAATTGTTTGTCGGCAATCAAACAATTTCTAATATGGAGTTGCAGCAGTTTGAATCTGAAGCAATATTAGAAATAGGCAATATTATTATTTCTGCATCGATTAGCACTATCGCCGATATGCTTGGCAGTGAAATCATGCTAACTGTACCAAATTATGCACGAGATAGTCTTAATAATTTACTGCTGAAAAAAGAAATCAATCAAAGCACTTCTAACACTGATTCAGGCATACTGGCAATTACCACCAAATTACATGCTAAAGAGCGCAATTTACACGGAGTATTGCTATTGGTGTTTGCTCTAGAATCCATCGAGCTAATGCTTGAGCGTCTCAATAAGCTGACAACTCCGAAAGCTTAAGACCCATGCTGACCAATAATGAGCTACATAAAATACCCAGCATGCTACCCATTGGCATTCTCATTTTGAATGCAGATGGTCAAGTTCAGTATTGGAATCAATGGCTGGCAGAAAAAACCAAAATATCCCCTGCAAACGCGGAAAACAAGACATTACAAGAACTTTATCCCGACTTTAAAAATCCGCGCTTTGACTGGGCTATTAAACAGGTTGCGCAAAATAAATATCCGCAAATATTAACTCACACATTGCACAAATATCTTATCCCAATTAAAACTTTATACCGGCATACAGATGACAGCATGCTGATGCGCCAAAATGTTTATTTAAACCCGCTAATCGATGAAACCAGTCACACCACTTTGATTATTGTTAGTATTATTGATGTTTCCAATACCGTTGAACATTCTTCTAAAATTTTAGCTTCTGCACAAGATTTGGAAATTAAAAGTTACACAGATTCACTGACTCGCATCTATAACCGACATTACCTAGATCTTTGGTTAACTCAGCAACTTAAAATGACAACAACTAATTCACTACCGCTGTCATTGCTATTATTTGATATCGATCACTTCAAAGAAATCAATGACCAAAATGGGCATGATATTGGCGATCAAGTTCTAGTGGATTTTTCACAATTCTTACTTTCTTGCATGCGCCAGTCCGATGTACTAATCCGCTACGGCGGCGATGAAATTATCGCGTTATTACCTAAAGCAAAACTAGACAATGCGGTTAAAAAAGCTGAAAATATTCGCCAGCGCCTCAGCAAACTCAGTCTTGGCGTGCAACCTGCTGGCACTGTGACCTGTTCAATTGGCATATCTTATAACGATAAAACCACTGCTAAAAACCTTGCCAAATTAATCCAATCTGCCGATAAACAACTATATTTGGCAAAAAATTCTGGCCGAAATTGTGTTTACCCAAAACCTCTTGATTAAATCATTTACTCTTGAAATATTTGGTTAAATTTGCATACACGTGTCGCAACACATTGATATTAGGCACTGCGTAGGGGATGGATTTGCCATTGGGGTAATCGATAGCATAATCACCATCAGGATAAATTCGCATCACCCTATCAGATTGCACAACACTATAGTCTGTATAGCTACCGGCGATCATATAAGGACGATTGTTTTCGGTAAATAAAGAAGCTCCCAAAGCATAATCACTCACAGGATTGCCACAACCCAAAATGCTTTGCATTAAAGTCGGCACCACATCGTAATGCGAAGTTCGATAATAAAGTTTATTTGGGCGCTTACCCGGCCAATACACTAACATCGGCACATGCAATTGATAATCAGTATATGCACCGCCATGCGACCAAACACCTCGATGATAATCATTTAATTGCTCACCGTGATCTGCGGTAATCATCACTACGGTATTTTTCAATAAATGCGCAGCCTTTAACGCACTTAAAACTTTTTCCACCTCGACATCATCAAACCGAACTGCATTTCTATAACGATTCCAGTAAGGTGCGCGTTTGCT
>JAHZKQ010000141.1 GCA_022600315.1 Gammaproteobacteria bacterium | reverse complement strand
GGTGTAGTTTAAGCGACGTATTAAGGCAATAATAATAATCGCACCAGTTAAGCCACCTAAGGCGCTAAAAAAATAAAAATGATATAGCGTTAATTTGCTGCCTTGAAATGATTGATGAATTAATGCCGGATATTGGAACTGTAGTGAGATCACGACGCCTAATGTTAAACTAACCAATAAAATAAATAATAGCAGCAGGGGCTGACTGGCAAGGTAACGACCGCCCGCTTTTAAAGATTTAAGCAAATGATCTTTATTTTTATTGCCGTTTTGCTTAGGTTTAAGGCGGCTATAAATAAAAGCGGCAAATAAGTTAATAAAAGTAGCAAGGATAAAAATACTCGGCAATTTAAACCAAGCGATAATCCACTTGCTTAAAAAAGGGGTAATTAACATCGCAATTTGTGAGGCGCAGGCATTGACGCTGGTGGCAATTTTTAATTGATGTTCGTTATGGGTGATATCAAAAATCAACGCATCATTAGCGGGCCTAGCAAAACCAAAAAAAGCACCGTAACACAGCCCAATTAACACCATGCTCCAATAACCAATTTGATGAGTATAGAGTAGGGCAAACAAACAAAAGTTAGGAATCAAATATAATAATTGACTGGCAATGATAATCGGTTTGCGCTGATGTCGATCTGAATAGACGCCACCAATGGGGATCGCCAGTAAAATTGGCATATTTAAAATAAACCCCAATAAGCCTAAATGCCAAGCCGAGTGAGTTAAATTAAAAGCCAGCCAGCTTAAATTAATTTGCATTAACCAAAAAACAATAAAGGTTAAAATATTGCCACCCACGATGGCGGCAATGTTGCGGATAACAAAAGTCTGTGACGGGTGATTCATACGTTAGCTACCATGGTGTTATACTTCCAGGCATGAAATAGTCCGCAGTATGGAAAATACAGTGCGCATTGGCAGGGTCGGTTTTCAAGTTGTGATAAAGCCTTTGCATAGTCGGCTAATTGTGACCGATATTTACTGGTTTGGCTATGAATAAAATCATCAATGGCTTGCCCGGGCTGTGGACTGGCTGATTTATAGTCGATAATCCAACGTACACCATTTTCATCAATAAAGCTGCGATCGATAATTAGGTGCTTAACTTTATTATCAATTATCGCGGTAATCTCAAATTCGGCGGTATGCGCAGTATGCGGGTGTAAGATCCACTGACCACGGGGATCTTGCAGGGTATTTTGAATAGCCTGAGTAATTGTATTTAAGGATTCGATTAAATCAGCTGTCGGCATGTTAAGTTGTTGTAAGCGAATCTGCCAATGTTTTTGCTGTGGTTCTGATTGGCATTTTGCGGCGGACCAGTTTTGTATGCCATCAATGGCTATTTGCGCGAGTGTTTCATGAATAATGGTACCGATATAGCTGCTGCGATAATTGGTGTTCATGATATTTTCTAAAGATTGCGGGCTGCTGGTTACCATGCCTTGATATTCAACGGGTTCATTATTTGCATTAAGGAGCTGCCAATCGGTTTTTAAGCGTTTTAGCGGATTTATTTCTGTTATGGTAGTATCTGTTTCATTGCTATCACAAATTTTTAGCTTAGCCATAAATTCATTTTGGCAGTGTGGCCAAAGCAAACTTAAGAAGCTGCCTTTTTTCGGTTCTAGAATTGCATCATCATCAATCGTGATTTGGGTTAATAAATGCAAGCTTGATTTAGCGCGGGTGACTGCCACATATAATAAACGTGCAGTTTCATATTCTAGTTTGGTTTTTTCTAATTGGCGCAAGTAATCATAAATTGAATCTTGTTTGGTAGCCGCTGATTTAATAGGTGCTAAGATCAAATCGTTAGTGCCAAATTCACTGGGGCGTTCTAACCATAACAATAATTGGCTTGGGTCTTGTGAGGTTCTTTTATTTAAATTCGGTAAGATTACCTGATCAAATTCCAAGCCCTTGGCCTTATGGATTGTCATAATTTGTACTGGATTTGCTTCTTTATTAGCATATTTAACAAAAAGTTTTTGCAATTGTTGTTCTAGAGTGGCAAGCTCATTGAGCTGATTGTTTTGATCCAGCTCATCGATTAAATCAAAATACGCTAAACAATTATTAATTTCTGCTTGGTCTGCGATTAATTTACCACCCAGTGCTAACCAAGCACGCTGCAGCCAATCGCGGATGCTGAGTTGGCCTTGTTCATTAAAAATAACTTGTAGCGTAGGTACAAGTTTTTTAAGGCGTAGGTTTGCAGTGTTGCTTAAGCTCAGTTTTAAATAATTTTGTAGGCTTTGCCACAAGGTATTTTTTCTGTCAGCATTGGCAATCGTTTCCAAATCCTTCAACTCAATGCCACCATACGGCCCGCGCAATAAGGCTAACCAATGTAAATTATCGGCACGATGTAGCAATGCATAGGTTAAAGTTTTAAGATCCTGCACGGCAGGGCAGTGTGCTAAGGTATCTATATCTACTGCTTGATAATTAATGCTGGCCGCTTGTAATGCAGGAATAATCTCGGTGAGCTGCCAGCGTGAACGAATTAAGATAGCAATACTCGTGTCAGCGCATTGTGTTTTAGAGGTTTTAATAATCTTGGCAATTTGCTTGGCTTCTTCAATTAGCGTGTGATCAGTGTTGGCGTAGTAGTGAATTTTGGCTTCAGCATTTCGTGTTGTTGCGGCTGGGGTAAAATTAACCGCGCCAGTATGATGATCAGCTTGGCTTGGAAATACTTCATTAAATAAAACATTGCTCCATTCAACTAGGCTTTGGTTAGAGCGAAAATTTAAACTTAAGCGCAAACTTTTTAATGGAATATCACTAATACCTTGTTGTTCGGCGCGTAGAAATAACCCCACTTCGGCCTGGCGGAATCGATAAATTGATTGCATAGGGTCGCCAACAATAAACACGGTGCGTCCATCATCAGGTTCCCAACCTGTGATTAATTGTTCGATTAATTCAAATTGACTGACCGAGGTATCTTGAAATTCATCGATTAATAAATGTTGAATTTGATAATCTAATTGCAAGGCAAGATCAGTGGGATCATCGGGTTCGCCAAGTCCACGTTGCGCGGCAATATTTAGCTCATTAAAGTCAATGCAGTGTTGTTGCTGAAACACTAATTGCAATTCGGCAACCAGCCTGGGCAATAAGCTTAATAACGCTTCGATAATGTTCCATTGTATTTCAGTATAATATAGTGGCGGACAGTTTTGAATTTGTTGCAGGGCGCTAATTAAACTTGAGTTATCTTCCAGTTTGGTTTGCAAATCTTTCCAGCGAGCCTTATAGGTTTGACGCTGGTTTTTTATGATGAGATCAGAGACATTGCTAGCTGCTGGAAAACCACTGCGCTTGTCGATACTCTTTCTTATGCTGCCAGTTTTGGTTAAGAATAAGTTGGCAATAACTTTCCAAGTTTCAATTTGTTCGGTTACAGTGTCTGGTAATTGTTTGATAGCAGAAATTTCAGGTGTTAAGTTTTGTCTGGAGAAATTAAATAAGTCAAGTACCTCACTGTCAAGCTCATTGCTGAGTAAATGTTTAGTGTGTTGCATGGCTTCGATAGCAATATGCTGTAAGCCTTGCTCCAATAAATCTTTTAAAGACAAAGCTTGTTGACTATAGCGAATAATATAGCGTAACCATTGACTGCGTTTAGCCAACATGGCGCTGCATAAGTAGATTAATTGTTCGCTGCGATTATCCAGATGGATAAGCAGGGTTTTAATCGCGACATTATGCTGATCGGTTAATAAGGTTGAGTGTAATAAGTTTGTGCTGGCTTGTTGGTATAAAGGGTAAGCCTGTTCAGTAATTTTAGTTTGCGCGCCTAATTTTGAAAGCAAGGGCATTTGATTGCAAATTTTTGCGCATAGTGAGTCGATGGTTAAAATTCGCAGGCGAGCCGGGTTTTCTAGCAGTTGCCAAGCATATTCTTGATTGGCATTTAATACCGCATGGGCTAAACGCCAGGTTATTTTTTTATGTGCTTCATTGGGTTCTGTGGTTTTTGCCAGTTGCAAGGCCAATACAATGCGTTCACGCATTT
>JAHZKQ010000140.1 GCA_022600315.1 Gammaproteobacteria bacterium | reverse complement strand
GCGATCCTGATGGTATCGATCATATCATTCCAGGCAATGACGATGCGATGCGTGCAATTCGTTAATACTGCAAAACCGTTGCTGATGTTTTAATTGAATCACGTGGTGCAGAGCCTGAACCTAAATCTAGTAAAGACAAAACCAAAACTAAAGCGCAATCCGCGGCTAAAGTGGTTACAAAACGTGTTGTGACTAAGAAGACAGCTGAGGCGGCTAATCAGGTTGATGCTGATGCAACAGATGAAAAGGCAAAGCCAGCGACGAAAAAAGCAGCAGCCAGTGCCACTACAGCAAAGAAAAAAGTCGTTAAGAAAACTGCAGCTAAGTCTGCGGCAAAAACCACAGCAGCAAAAACTGCCGCTAAGAAAGTTGTCGCTAAGAAATCGACAACAAAAAAATCGACAACAAAAAAAGCGGCTACCAAGAAAACTACGGCTCGTAAAAAATCAACTTAGAGGAATATCTTTATGGCAACGGCAATTACAGCAGCAATGGTAAAAGAACTGCGCGAGCGTACTGGTTCTGGGATGATGGCATGTAAAAATGCGTTAAAAAAAACCGGTGGCGATATTGAAGGTTCAATTAAATTACTCCGTGAATTAGGTCAAGCGAAAGCGGTAAAACGGGCTGGAAAAACTGCGGCAGAAGGTATGATCTCGATTGAAACCAGTAGCGATCAAAAACAAGCCTTTATGGTTGAAGTTAACTCAGAAACTGATTTTGTGGCACGTGACAATAACTTCCGTGAGTTTGCCGAGCTTATTAGCGGCTTAGGTTTAGAAGCAACGGTAGCTGAGGTTGAGGCTTTACTAGGCTTGGATCATGAAGGTGAAACTATTGAGCATAAACGTCAAAGCTTGGTCGCCAAAATTGGTGAAAACGTGCAAGTGCGACGTACTGCTTACTTAGCGAGTGATGGAGTTGTGGGTGCTTACAAGCACGGCGATCGAATCGGCGTGATCGTAGCATTAGATCAAGCTGATGCTCAATTGGCTAAAGACATTGCGATGCATATTGCCGCCACTAATCCATTAGCGATCGATGAAAGTGGAGTGCCAGCAGAATTAATCGCGGCGGAAAAAGAAATTTATCGCAAGCAAGCTTTAGAATCTGGTAAACCGGAAGCCATTGTTGAGAAAATGGTAGATGGGCGAATTAAAAAATACTTCAAAGAGAATACCTTATTAAGCCAGCCGTTTATTAAAAATCCTGAGCAAACGATTGCTGAATTATTAACGCCGGCGAAGGCTAAAGTGACCGGTTTTGTGCGCTTTGAAGTGGGTGAAGGGATTGTTAAAGAAACGGTTGATTTTGCTCAAGAGGTGCAGGCGCAAGTTCAAGGGAGTGAATAAATGACAACACAGCCGCAACCTGTCTTTCGGCGAATATTATTAAAAATAAGCGGTGCTGCTTTAATGGGGCAGGGCACCGATGCCATTGAGCCAGCAATGCTGGATCGATTAGCCGCTGAAGTCTTGGAAGTTTATCAGCTGGGTGTGCAGGTGGCGATCGTGATTGGCGGTGGTAATTTTTTTCGTGGTGAAACTTTATCGGCTGCGGGCATTGATCGTATTACTGGTGATCATATGGGTATGCTAGGGACGTTAATTAATTCGTTGGCGTTACGCGATTCTTTTGAGCGAGCGAATTTACCGATTCAAGTATTATCGGCAATTCCAATGAGCGGCATAGTTGGCCACTTTAATCGTCGTGATGCCATTCATTATTTAAAAGATGGCCAAGTGGTTATTTTCTCGGCGGGTACTGGAAATCCATTATCGACCACTGATACTGCTGCGAGTTTACGCGGCATAGAAATTTCGGCAGATGTGGTATTAAAAGCCACTAATGTCGATGGTGTTTATTCTGAAGATCCAGCAAAAAACGCTTCAGCAACTTTATATCAACGTTTGACTTATGCTGAAGCCTTAGAAAAAGAATTAGCGATAATGGATTTGGCGGCGTTTTGTCAGTGTCGTGATCATCAAATGCCATTGCGCGTGTTTAATATTCATAAACCCGGTGCATTGTTGCGCGTTATACTTGGCGAGCGTGAAGGCACAATAGTCGAATAAGGAGATGGCATGATTGATAAAATCAAACAAGACGCAAAAGCTCGCATGGAAAAAAGTACGCAGGCCTTAAAATCAGAGCTTAGCAAACTGCGTACTGGGCGCGCCCATCCTGCATTAATCGAGCATGTTAAAGTCAGTTATTACGGCAATGATACGCCATTAAATCAAGTGGCAAGTGTTGCTATTGAAGACGCACGCACGTTAACCGTTACGCCATGGGAAAAACCTTTGGTACCACAAATTGAAAAAGCCATTTTGTCTGCGGGTTTAGGCTTAAATCCGGTGACGGCCGGGCAAGTGATTCGGGTGCCGATGCCCGCTTTAACCGAAGAAAGACGTAAAGACTTAATTCGCGTAGTGCGTGATGAAGCTGAAAAAGCACGAGTATCGGTTCGCAATGTACGGCGTGATGCGAATAGTGATTGTAAGAATTTATTAAAAGATAAAGCGATTTCTGAAGACGAAGAGCGTCGCGCAGAGACTGATATTCAAAAAATTACAGATGGTTTTGTCAAACAAATTGATTTATTAAGTCAGGAGAAAGAGACCGACCTGATGAATGTGTAATAAGAAATTTATAGTGATACGGATGACTATAATGACGCAAACACCTAAACATGTAGCAATCATTATGGATGGTAATGGTCGCTGGGCCAGTAAGAAATCTCCTTGCGCCTGTGAAGGGGTAAGGAGATTAATAAGCTGGGGGGTCAGGGGGGAAAGCGCTATTTCCCTCCTGACTGATTTTGTTAGAGGCAACAAGCCATCAAGCACGGATGACTATAATGACGCAAACACCTAAACATGTAGCAATCATTATGGATGGTAATGGTCGCTGGGCTGAACAACGCAAATGGCCGCGTGCTCTAGGTCATCGTGCGGGAGCTAAAGCGGTACGCAAAGCCGTTGAGTATGCCTATCAACAGAAAATCTCGGTATTAAGTTTATTTGCACTAAGTATTGAAAATCATTTGCATCGACCGAAAAGTGAAGTGGAATATTTGTTTAAATTATTTTTAGAATTTTTGCAGGCCAATTTAAAAGAGCTGACTGAGAAAAATGTCCGCATCGAAATTGTTGGCGAACGTAAAAACTTACGGCCGGATTTAATTCGAGCAATGATACGCGCCGAGACTAAAACTGCGCAAAATACCGGTTTACGTTTGGTGATTGCTTTTAATTATAGTGGTCGCTGGGATATTGTTCATGCGGCGCAGCAAATTGTTCGGCAGGCTGCCAGGGGTGAATTGGATCCGGAAAATATTGGTGAGACTGATTTAACCCAGCATTTACAATTAACTCATTTGCCTGAACCGGATTTATTAATTCGCACAGGCGGTGAGCAACGTATTAGTAATTTTATGTTATGGCAACTTGCTTATGCAGAATTATATTTTACCGATATATTTTGGCCTGACTTTAATGCCACCACTTTTGCTGCAGCTTTGACTTGGTAT
>JAHZKQ010000003.1 GCA_022600315.1 Gammaproteobacteria bacterium | reverse complement strand
TCAGATTCAGATTCAGACTCAAAATTAAGCAGCCCAAGCACTGATAAACTCACTACACATCGTAGAGCTGCATCTGATAGCCATCTTAGCCCAAATGGCATAGGAACTCGCCGACTGGCACCATCTCCTTCCATGCCATTTACAGCTATGCCAGCAGAGGATGTCACTGCGTATTTTGAAAGTATCACCGCACAGCTTGCTATTCAAAGAACCTCTAACGCGTTTTTAATTCACCAATCGAATCTTGCTCTAAAAAACATGTTAGGTTACCCGCCTGAAGATGATTTACCCAGCCAAAACCTTACTGACTTTATCCATCCTGAAGATATCAAAAAGTTTAAATTAACCATTAACATGCTAGAAAATAAGCACCCTCCTGGAGCATTACTTATACGCTGGAAAAACCAAGCAGGTGAATATATTTGGTTATCCTGGAATTTTGTTGCGAGAAATAACGTAATCTATGGAGAAGGCAGAATAACTCATGACTATGTCAATTATTTACATCGCAGCAATGCACTCAACCAAGCACTTGTCACTCACACCCGGGCGACAAACAGTCATGTATTGCATGATGTACGCAGTGAAATGAATCCTGGCCAAATTGCCGTCCAGCTTGCGTTACAAATTATTAAAGTCATCGACGACACCACTGATCAGCAAAAGCTAGATGAACTACAAGAATATTTAGCGCTTATCGCCGCCAGTTTTGATAATGCTTTGCACATCCTCGATAACAGCTTAGAGATTGCTAAACTGCAAGCCGGCGGCTATAAAGCGAAAATCGAAATTACTGACCTTCATAAAATTATTAGTGATATTACTAAAGTGCAACAACCTAAAATGCAGCAAAAAAAGCTTAAGCTCGAGCTTCAATTCCCCGCAACACTTTCATTCGTAAAAACATCTGGTTTTTGGGTAAATGCCATTTTGGTTAATTTAATTAATAACGCCTTTAAATTTACCGATAAAGGCAGCATCACTGTAAAAGTTGAAACTGACGATGAAGATAAAGCCAGTCACTTAATTAAATTTTCGGTAACCGATACCGGCGCTGGCATGACCGAAGCTGAATTGGCAAGGATTTTTAAACCCTTTGCTCAAGCTAATGAAAGAACGTATGAACAAAACGGTGGCACAGGATTAGGTTTAACGATTTGTAAATTAGCCCTGGAGATGCTCGGCAGTGAACTGGAAGTCACTTCTAAAAAGGATAAAGGCACGACTTTTAGTTTCAGTCTAGCATGCCCTACCCCTACGGCTGAAGAAGTGTCTCACTACCAAGAAAACCTAAAAAAATTGGCCGAAGAAAAAAGCTTAAATGAGTTCAAACTTACCGAGCAAGAACAAAAAAACACAAGGATACTATTAGCCGAGGACAATAATGTAGCTAAAAGAGTAGCCCTAAAAGTTTTATCTAATTTAGGTTTTGACCTTGAAAATAATGTTATCTGGGCCAAAAATGGGAAAGTGGCCGTTGATTTTTTTAAAAAAGAAAGTTTTAATATTGTATTAATGGATTGGCAAATGCCTGAAATGAATGGTTTACAAGCCACGCAAGCCATTCGAAAACACGAAAAAGAGATGGCATTAGCTCGAACACCCATTATCGGTTTATCTGCAAATGCTCGAAAAGAAGATCCAGAAACAGCAACAAAAGCTGGCATGGATGGCTACCTCACTAAACCGATAAAACTTGATACCCTAGAACAAACGATTGCTACGCAACTGCGTGCTGCAGAATCAGGAAAAACATTAGTTGGCACTGGAAATAGATTCTTTAAGGAAGGTACTGGCAACGGCAGAACTTGCCAGCGCACCTGCGCTACAACTGAAGACACCTGCTTACTGCAATAAAATCCATCATTAACACTTGCATGTTTACCCGGAGGTTATGCTATTCTAGTGCCGGATAATACGGAGATATTATATGTTGCAGTATCCAGATTTTAATCCCATTGCCTTTGAACTTGGGCCACTCAAGGTACATTGGTATGGAATTATGTATATCATTGGTTTTGGTTTGACCTGGGCTCTGGGTTGTTTTAGAGCACGCAAACCCAATAGCGGCTGGACTACCGAGCAAGTGGGTGATCTAATTTTTTATGGTGCGCTTGGAGTTATTTTAGGCGGGCGCACTGGCTATATGCTGTTTTATGATTTACCAAATTTTATTCATCAACCTTGGATTATTTTTCGAGTTTGGGATGGCGGCATGTCATTTCATGGCGGCATGCTGGGGGTTGCTTTAGCCGTTTGGCTTTATGCCCGTAAAATCAACAAATCCGTTTGGGATTGCATCGATTTTGCGGTACCCATGGTGCCTTTAGGCCTGGCCGCTGGCAGACTGGGTAACTTTATTAATGGCGAACTCTGGGGCCGCATTACCCACGTCCCTTGGGCAATGGTATTCCCAAAAGCTGGCCCACTGCCACGCCATCCATCACAGCTGTATGAATTCACTCTAGAAGGCATTGTGCTTTTTTTAATCTTGTGGTGCTTCTCAACCAAACCACGCCCCCGCTTTGCCGTGACCGCCCTATTTCTCTTATTTTATGGTATATTTCGTTTCACGCTCGAATTTTTTCGCCAGCCCGACCCGCAATTAGGTTTTATTGCCTTTGGCTGGTTAACCATGGGCCAACTGCTGTCAGTGCCAATGATTTTGGCGGGGGCAATTGGGTTAATTTACGTTTATCAACATAAGGACAGGTCAAATGTTTAAACATTTTATTTTTATTGTTATTGTTTCAACCGTTGCGGTGTTTTTTAAAAATGAATTAGCCTATGTGTTACATGGCTTGTTATTTTTACACAACCAGATTGCCAGCGCATTAGCCTTTGTGTTTTCGGATGATGCAGCTGGGCAGGTCATACAATCGATTATTGCCTTAATCGTTATTCCATTGGTGGCAGGCGGTATTGCAGCGATTATTTTTTATTTTGTAAAACGCGAAGCCATGCCACATACCATGACAACCATTTGGGTAGTGTGGACAGTGTTATTAGTCACTATGTTGGCACAAATTGGTTAGACTTTATCTATGCAGCAATATTTAAATCTATTAAATACCATTATGACACAAGGCGTCGATCGCAGTGATCGCACGGATACCGGTACTCGCAGTATTTTTAGTCATGAAATGCGATTTGATTTACGTAATAGCTTTCCGCTAATGACCACTAAAAAGCTGCATCTTAAAAGCATCATCTATGAACTATTATGGTTTTTAAATGGTGATACTAATATTAAATACTTAAACGATAACGGCGTTAGGATTTGGAATGAATGGGCTGATGAAAATGGTGACCTAGGTCCAGTCTACGGCAAACAATGGCGTGCTTGGCAAGCCAACGATGGTCGTACTGTCGATCAGGTTAGTGAATTACTCCAACAATTAACCAGCAATCCCGACTCCAGACGACATATTATTTGCGCCTGGAATGTTGGTGACTTAAATAAAATGGCACTACCGCCTTGCCACTTACTCTTTCAATTTTACGTTGCTAATGGTGAACTATCTTGCAAACTCACCCAACGCTCAGCGGATGTATTTTTAGGCGTGCCATTTAATATTGCCTCGTATGCATTATTAACTTGCATGATTGCCCAGCAGTGTGATTTAAAACCCGGTGAATTTATTTGGTCTGGTGGCGATTGTCATCTTTATAGTAATCATTTCGAGCAAGTAAAAATCCAATTGGCTCGTAAACCCGGCCCATTACCCACCTTAGAAATTAAACGCAAACCTAACTCATTATTTGAATACGAGTTTGATGATTTCGTATTTCATAATTACATCGCCCAACCTACCATTAAAGCGCCAATCGCAGTGTAGTGGAGTCAAGTCTTTCAACCCCGCCTTACACCTTAATTCCCTACTCGCACCACTCGATGATTTTGATGAGGCGACATTTTCAAGGCATGTAAACCTTTTAACATCATCAAGGCTTCATACATTTGATAGTCGTCTTGGGCTAACTTAAATTCAGTTTTACGTTGTTTTTTAAGCTGGGCTAATTTTTCTTGATTAGCTTTGTTGGCATTACTCAAATGATTCCGGTAGTCCGACTCATCAATATCCAACAAGCCTTTAATATCTTTTTCACTCACCTTAAGCTCGGGCACAATAACGTCTGGCAAAATACCTTGTGCTTGGATCACCCGACCTGATGGCGTGTGATATAGAGCCGTAGTTAATTTAATGGCGCTGTGCTCACTGACTGGAATCACGGTTTGCACCGAACCTTTACCAAAACTGCGGGTACCCATTACAATCGCGCGCTTATAATCTTGTAAAGCACCGGCAACAATCTCCGAGGCTGAAGCTGAGCCGCCATTAATTAATACCACCAAAGGCACACCTTGAATTAAATCATTGCCCTTGGCTGTTAAACGAATATCTGAGCCTGAGATACGACCTTCGGTGTAAACAATAACATCATGGAACTGTTTAGCTTTAACCCCTTTAGAATTAATAAATGTGCCAGCCAC
>JAHZKQ010000139.1 GCA_022600315.1 Gammaproteobacteria bacterium | reverse complement strand
CTTTAGTATTTCCAGCAGTAATGCCTCGATTCCAGTCGTGTTAAATACGGTGCGTAATCGACTCGGGGTGAATAATTCAGTGGCTTCCTTTGTGATTCCAGTGGGGGCTACGATTAATATGGATGGTACGGCGATCATGCAAGGTGTAGCAACGGTATTTATCGCCAATGCTTTTCATGTGCATCTTGGTATTGCGGGATATCTGATCGTGATTACCATGGCGACTTTAGCTTCGATTGGGACTGCCGGGGTGCCTAGTGTGGGTTTAATTACCTTAGCGATGGTGTTGCAACAAGTGGGTTTGCCGGTAGAGGGCATTGCCTTAATTATTGGGGTCGATCGTTTATTGGATATGGCGCGTACCATGGTCAATGTAGCCGGGGACTCAATGATCGCTTGTTTGGTGGGTAAAACATCACAGGCTTTAGACTTAAAAACCTATCAAGGAAAAATTAGCTAATGGATTTTAATCATAAAGTGGCAGTAATCACCGGTGCTGCTTCCGGTATGGGGGCGGCAACCGCGAAATCTTTGGCGGCTCGCGGTGCTAAGCTTGCTTTGCTGGATTTAAACTTTAAGGCGGTCACGGCATTGGCGAAAGAGCTTGATGGTTATGCCGTGGAATGTGATGTCAGTTCTAGCGACTCTGCACAGCAATCGATTCAATCCACAATAAAAAAATTTAATGCGATTCATATCAATGTAAATTGCGCTGGTATAGCACCAGCGGCGCGCGTTGTGAATCGTGAAGGCGTGATGGCGTTAGCAGACTTTAGTCAAGTGATTAATATTAATTTAGTGGGAACATTTAATGTGTTGCGTTTATGCGCGGCGCAAATGGTTTCGCAAGATCCAGTAAATGATGATAATGAGCGTGGTGTGATTATCAATACTGCATCGGTGGCGGCAACTGAAGGCCAAATTGGTCAAGCGGCTTATAGCGCATCAAAAGCTGGTGTGATTGGTATGGGGTTACCCATCGCGCGAGAATTGGGCAAGTTTGGCCTGCGCATTATGACCATTGCGCCCGGTATTATTGCTACCCCCATGCTGACTGGGATGCCAGATAAGGTGCAAGAGTCACTGGCTGCTGAGGTGGTTTGCCCCAAGCGCTTAGGCCAAGCCGATGAATATGCGCGATTAGTTGAGCATATTATTAGTAATGCATATTTAAACGGCTCAGTGATTCGTTTAGATGGTGCGATTCGCCTGGGGGCGAAGTAGCCTTTTGAAACGAACTTAGTTACAATCCCAAACCATGACACAGTTAACACAACAAGCTTGCTGGACCAAACTGAAATCCTTGCAGCAAAAAATCACCGCTTTCCCACTTGCCGAACTTTATTTGGCCGAGCCGAATCGGTTTGCCAATTATTCAATAACGATTGACAATTTAACCTTAGACTATTCCAAAAATTATATTGACCGAAAAATTTTGGCAAGTTTATTTGAATTAGCCAGGGTTGCTCAAGTTGAAGCTAAGCGTGAAGCATTATTTGCGGGTGAGTTGGTGAATCAAACTGAGCAACGTGCGGCATTGCATATGGCCTTGCGTAGTTCTAGCGATTTTAATTGGCAAGCAGGTGGCGTTGACATTAACGCCGATATTTTTGCGGTTAATAAAAAATGGCAAGCTTTAGCAGCGGCCTTAGAAGATGGCAAATTAAAGGGCTGCACTGGTGAGCGAATTACCGACATTATTAACGTTGGCATTGGTGGTTCAGATCAAGGCCCATTATTATTGGTTAATGCGTTGCAGGATTATTGTAATCCAAACTGTCGTTATCATTTCATTAGCTATCAAGGACCACAGCGTTTAACAAAATTATTAACAAAACTGAATCCGGCAACCACGTTAGTGATTATTGTTTCCAAATCATTTACCACGTGGGAAACAATGACTCACGCTAAACAAATTTTAACTTGGTTTAATCAATTTGATCAGCCGCAAAGTTTGTCACAACATATTTATGCGGTTAGTAGTAATGTTGATAAAGCTTGTGAGCTTGGCGTGAGTGAGGAAAATGTATTGCCGATTTGGGATTGGGTTGGAGGTCGTTTTTCAGTGTGGTCAGTGGTGAGTTTAATTGCCATGTTGGCTTTAGGCGTCAAAAATTTTAAAGCCTTATTGGCAGGCGCTAAAGCTATGGATCAACATTTTCTGCAGTCTGAACTAGAAGAAAATGCCCCGGTTATTTTAGCTTTATTAAGTATTTGGTATGGCAATTTTTTTGATGCGCAGGCACACGCCATTTTACCTTATCATAGTCAGCTAACCTATTTGCCCGGATTTGTGCAGCAACTTTTTATGGAAAGTTTAGGTAAATCTATTACTCAGGATGGCGAGTCGGTGAACTATAAAACCGGTCAAGTCATGTTGGGTGCGGTGGGTGCGCATAGTCAGCATAGTTTTATGCAGTTATTACAGCAAGGCACGCAATTTGTACCGGTAGATTTTATTTTGCCGCTGGGCGCGGAGGAAGATGATTATGCGATTAGTAATTGTTTGGCGCAAAGTGAAATTTTAATGTCAGGTGACAATGAAGTTGATTCTAGACACCGCTTTATGCATGGTAATATTCCTTCCAATACATTAATCTTAAAAGGCTTGACGCCTTTTACTCTGGGCCAGTTGTTGGCTTTATATGAGCATCAGGTGTTTGTGCAGGCAGCAATTTGGAATATTAATGCTTTTGATCAATGGGGTGTTGAGCGTGGCAAACAACTAGCAAAGCAATTAAATATTGCGGATCAAAATGATCAGCATCCAGCAACTAAAGCACTATTAAAATTCATAACCAAGGATATTTAGCATGGCAGCAATTACAACGGCAGTTTTTCCGGTGGCAGGTCTTGGTACACGTTTTTTACCGATCACTAAATCGGGGCCCAAAGAGATGTTGCCGATTGTGGATAAGCCTTTAATTCAATATG
>JAHZKQ010000138.1 GCA_022600315.1 Gammaproteobacteria bacterium | reverse complement strand
CGCATATGTTTGCGGCAAAATAGAATAAAGGTAAATCGATAGGCTAAAACAAGTGCTGCCGCTAACAGTACGAAAGGTACTAAATGACTTGTTAGGCTGTAAGCACTCACATTTAAATCTCAGTTAATATAAACTTAATGTCTATTTTTATAGCATATATTAGTTTAAATAATCAAGTATCGCTTATAGTGGAATATATTTTAGCCGCTAATAAAACCGAACAATTCAATAAAAATAAACAACTTAAAGCCAAGATTAACAATTGAGCCAGGCCCATCGATTGTGCTATCATGAGCCACAAACTAAAAATAGACACAATATTATGAAAAAAATAAGCCAATACGCCATCGCTGCCGCTGTACTAATTGTACTGATTATTGCGGGGTTCACCTACCTTCAATACCGCAAAAATTATCCCAGCACCAATGATGCTTATGTGCACGCACATCTTATTTATATCTCACCACAAATTAGCGGCAAGGTTAAAGCTATTCACGTTAACGATCTACAAAAAGTAAAAAAAGGTCAACTATTATTTGAAGTTGACCCTCAGCCTTTTCAAATTGCTCTGCAAAAAGCCAAGGCCGGATTACTTGAAGTTGAGTCCCAGCTTAAAACCGCCACCAATAATGTTGCGGTCGCTAAAGCTGATACCATTAAAAGTCATGCCCAGTTAGTGCTAGAACAAAAAAACCAACGTCGTATGAGTTATCTAGTTAAACATCATTATTCATCAATCTCCCTGGGAGATGACGCCATGTCGCGCTATAAAGTGGCTAAAGCCACCCTACTGATGTCAGAGAATCAACTAAAAGCCGCCAAACAGAAACTCTCCACTATTAATATTGGTGATTTACAAGAGGCTAAAGCGACTGTTAATCAAGCGAAATTAAATTTAGCTTACACTAAAATTTATGCGCCCAGCGACGGCTATATCGCTAACTATGATTTACGTCAAGGCGCTAAAGTTAGTGCTTATCAACCGGTATTCGCGATTGTGGAAGGCAAAAGCTGGTGGATCACTGCTAACTACAAAGAAACTGATTTAGCCCACCTTCATACTGGCCAACAAGCAGTAATACAACTTGATATGTATCCACAGCATAAACTTAAAGGCACGGTTGAACATATTGGTCATGCCAGCGGCACAACGTTTTCGATTATGCCCGCGGAAAATGGTAGCGGCAACTGGGTGAAGGTTACGCAGCGCTTTCCGGTACGCATTAAAATCAAAAATTCTGATCCCAACTTTCCACTGCGTGCTGGCGCCAGCGCTACAGTAACCATCAATACTCGTCATTCATTAAAATGAATACGCTTACGGCTAATACTATAGAAAACACCCCCATCAAAAATGAAAAAATTGGCTTTATTGTTACCACGGTAATGTTAGTTGCTATATTAGAAGTACTTGATTCAACCATCGTTAACGTTTCGCTACACTACATGATGCCATCGCTTGGTGCGAACTCGGAACAAATTACTTGGGTACTAACTTCTTATATCGTTGCTGCCGCCGTAATGCTACCTTTAACAGGATTTTTAACTAAACGACTCGGACAACGGCAATTATTATTAATTAATACTGCCGGCTTTATGTTCAGCTCCATTGCCTGCGGGCTTGCAACTTCACTGCCGGAAATGGTGGTATTTCGCTTACTGCAAGGCGCTTTCGGCGCCGCACTGATCCCCTTATCACAAGTTATT
Organism: Gammaproteobacteria bacterium; assembly: GCA_022600315.1. Taxonomy (GTDB): domain Bacteria; phylum Pseudomonadota; class Gammaproteobacteria; order Coxiellales; family Coxiellaceae; genus JAHZKQ01. Next base: position 2,102 of record JAHZKQ010000138.1, on the reverse strand, counting down.
TTGCGCACCAACTTTAGCAAAAAACAGCAGGCTACCGCAATGACAATATGGGCCCTTGGCATTATGGTTGCCCCGGTATTTGGCCCGACTATCGGCGGCTATATCACCCAACACAGCAATTGGCGCTGGGTTTTTTATATCAATGTGCCAATATGCGCCATTGCTTTTATTATGACTTGTATTTTTATTAAAGATTCTGAGCATAAACGTCAACCGATCGATTATCTTGGCATTATTTTAATGTTTATTGGAGTAGGAACATTACAAACCTTTCTTGATCAAGGCAATAATAAAAATTGGTTCGATTCGAATTTTATTATATTTATTGCTATCGCCAGTTTTTACTGCCTAAGTTATTTTATTATTCGCAGTTTACGTCACCGCTCACCCGTCATCAATTTGAAAATTTTTAAAAATCGAAATTTTACTATTACCACCATGATTTTAACTATTTATTGCGGCTGCCTATTTGGCACTATCACTCTAGAGCCACTAATGCTAGAGAGTTTATTTCATTACACTGCCCTCATTGCCGGCAATACTTTAATGGCGGTGGGGGCTGGCAGTATTATTATAATGTCAATTATACCAATACTTTTAAAAAGTATTAATGAAAAAATTATCTTATCTTTTGGCTTAATCATTAATGCCAGTGCATTATGGTATTTATCCACCTTAAACATTAATACCAGTGAAACCAATTTTATAATCGGCAATCTATTATTGGGAGTCGGCATTGGATTTATCATGGTGCCATTATCCACCTATTCATTACTAACAGTCCCTAAAGCACAGATGACTGAGGCAGCCGGATTGTATAGCTATGGGCGAATGCTGGGATCCTCTATTGGCATTTCGATTTTTACCACCATTACCACAAGACTCGGCCAAATTAACTGGCATAGTTTAGGAGCAAGACTCACTGACTTTAGTCCTAATTTGCAAATTTGGCTAAATTCACAAGGCTTAAACTTACAACAACCCACCGCAGTTGCCAGACTTGGTCAAACACTTAACATCCAAAGTCAACTAGTGAGCTTTATTAGCACCTTTCGCATTATTGCTTTTACTATGCTGCTGTTGATACCATTAGTATGGCTGATCAAGCACGTTGATCTTCATAACAAGGAGTAGAACATGGACTGCATTTTTTGTGATATTAGCAATGGCAAAATGAACGCCAATATTATTTATCAAGATGATCATGTGCTGGCTTTTTCGGATATTAATCCAAAGGCACCCGAACATTATTTAATTATTCCTAAAAAACATATTGCCACTTTAAACGATGCCAATAAAGATGATCAAGCCTTATTGGGTCACATCATGTTAACCGCACAGCAGCTAGCAAATAAACATGGCTTTAGTGAAGCGGGTTATCGCATTGCCATGAATTGCAATAAAGCTGGCGGGCAAGATGTATTTCATATTCACCTGCATCTTTTAGGCGGCCGACAAATGACTTGGCCGCCGGGTTAAACATCACCAAAATTTATTAACTGGCGAACTGGATAGGCATAGAAACTAGGAAATTTAACCGCCCCAGAGAAATAAAACAGTTCTAGCTAACCCTCACAGTGACCATACCATGCTAAAAGCCTTTGCTTTTTAACTGCCAAATTTGCTACACTCTGCACTCCAAACAAAGATGAGAACAAAATGGCTGCTGTCATACCTGCAAAAAATCTTGAAAGCCAAACAAATGCCGCCGATACGGATATTGCCGCGCTAATCCATAAAATTTTATTACGCCTGGGTGAAGACCCCAACCGCCCCGGCTTAAAAGACACGCCATTACGCGCCGCTCGTGCATTACAGCATTTAACGCAAGGCTATAACAACAATCTAGAAGAAATTATCAATAACGCCATTTTCGCCTCCGACATGGACGAAATGGTCATTGTCAAAGATATTGAACTTTACTCTTTATGCGAACACCATTTACTGCCGTTTACTGGGAAATGCCACGTAGCTTATATTCCCAACGGTAAAGTCTTAGGTCTCTCAAAAATCGCGCGTCTGGTTGATCACTTTGCTAAACGCCTGCAAATTCAAGAAAACTTAACCCAGCAAATTGCTGAAAAATTATTAGAAATTACCGG
>JAHZKQ010000137.1 GCA_022600315.1 Gammaproteobacteria bacterium | reverse complement strand
TAGCTTTAAGAAATAAAGAATTAGCCAAAGAAAATCAAGTGTTGGAAAATCGCATCGAGCAACTGAAAACAGTGATGGTGCAGCAAGGTGAAGAGTATGGCGATGATCTTATCCAGACTAACAGTCAGCTCGAGCAAGCTCACAGCGCGGTTCGTAATCTTGGGCGGGCAGTGCTTGGTATGAAAGAGCAGCGTGAAATATTAACGGAAGAAAATGCAGCATTGCAATTGCGTATTTCTCAATTAGAGCAGCAACAGCCGTTTCCTTCGTTTCTTTTTCGACCAGTAAAAGCTGCGTCAAGTACTGATACTAGTCCTTCACCAACAACAGGCTCAACAAGTACTAGTCCGGAAACATATTCGCCTTCAGACGCCGGCAGACGTTTAAGTGTTTTTAGCAAATTTTCTGAACACGATAGTAGCCCGGAAACGGCAGTTAGAGGTGGGTTAAATCCTAATGCAAAGCCTTTTAAGTTTAACCAAGGTTGATGCGGAATCAAGCAAAAATCGCCGGCCTTGCTTCTCTTCTTGAGTGAATAATGGCAAAATGGTTGAAATGCTGCCGTCATTGCGAGCGGTAGCGCGGCAATCTGGCCTGACCTAAAAGAAGATTATTACAACTTTTGGCTTCGCAATAACGTGTTTTTATGTAGGGAATAAATTAAATCATGGGCGATTCTCAGCCAGCTAGCAATGCAAGTGATAGTCATAGTCAGGCCGAGTTGATTTTTGATCAGCAAACGGGCGTATTGCGTTGTCAGGGTGCTTGGACCTTAGCGCATATCGATGCCTTATTTGCTAAATTTAAAACCTTACGCCATCCTGCAAAAATTATTAAGCAAATCGATCTGAGTCAATTAACTCAGCTGGATAGCGCCGGTGCTTTAGTGATTAAAGATATTAGTTGTGAATGCAATCAATTACCATGGCAAGGTTTGGCAGAAAAATTTAATTCCTTAATGCAATTAGTCAGCACAGCCGCCGAACAAGCCAAAAAAATCGAACCGCCAGAGGCAATGCCAAATTGGTTCTATCGAGTAGGTATGTTTACTTACGATAAGTTTCAGCAAATCATCGATTTTTTAGCTTTTATTGGCGAGCTAATGATAATCATCTTAAATTTAATGGCTAAGCCGTGGCGTTTACAATGGTCGGGAATTTTAAACGCAGTCGATGATGCTGGCTATCAAGCCTTACCAATTTTAGCCTTATTGTCTTTTTTAATTGGCGTGGTATTAGCGTACCAGCTTGGTATTCAGTTGCAATCTTATGGTGCGAATATCTTCATTGTCGATGTAACTGGCACGGCCACCTTGCGTGAGTTTGGGCCATTAATTACCGCGATTATTTTATCGGGTCGAACCAGTACGGCATTTGCGTCTTTAATTGGGACTATGAAGGTCAATGAAGAAATTGATGCCTTAAAAACTATGGGGGTTGGGCCGATTGAACGCTTAGTGGCGCCAAGAATTTTCGGTTTATTAATCGCGTTTCCACTTTTAATTATTTGGGCGGATATTTTCACTATGTTAGGTTCAATGTTGATGGCGAAAACGATGTTAGGTATTAGTTATCATGCTTTTTTACATCGTATGCGCTTGGATGTCTCAATTGATAATTATATTTTAGGTCTGGAGAAAGCACCGATCTTTGCTTTGATTATTACTGGGGTGGGCTGTTTTCAAGGTTTTCAAGTTTTGGGTAGCGCCGATAGTGTTGGTAAACAAACCACTAAAGCGGCGGTACAGGCCATCTTTTTAATTATTGCTGCTGATGCGTTTTATTCGGTGGCATTTAATTGGTTGGGGTTATAATGTCAAACCAACAGCCCATTATTACCATCGAGAACCTTAAGAATTATTTGGGTGAGCATTGGGTGCATAATGGTGTTGATCTCACTATATATAAAGGTGAAGTGTTAGCGATTATTGGTCCTAGTGGTTGCGGTAAGACCACATTGATTCGGAGTATTTTAATGTTGCAGTCCTATACTAGTGGGCTGATTAAAATTTTTGATGTTGATCTTAAGCACTGTGATCAACAGCAAGCCGCTGCGATTCGTGCTCGCTGGGGAGTGATGTTTCAGAACAGTGCTTTATTCAGTTCTTTGACGGTGCTGGAGAATGTCATGTTTCCCTTGCAAGAGATGACAGACTTGCCCAAAAAGCTTTGTGAAGAGATTGCCTTAGTGAAGATTAATTTAGCAGGATTGGAGTTGAGCGCGGCCGATAAGTATCCCGCGGAGCTAAGTGGTGGCATGAAAAAACGCGCCGCCTTAGCCAGAGCGATTGTTTTGGACCCTGAGATTGTGTTCTTAGATGAGCCAACTAGTGGTTTGGACCCCAAAAGTGCTGGTGAATTGGACGCATTGGTATTACATTTAAGGGAGAGCTTGGGGCTGACCTTTGTGATGGTGACGCACGATTTAGACAGCCTCTGGCAAGTTCCAGATCGAATCCTATTTTTAGGTGAGGGTAAAGCGTTGACGGTCGCACCGATGAAACAGTTAGTCCAAAATCAACATCCGTTGATCCAAGCCTATTTCTCTGGGCCGCGCGCCGAAGTTCGGCAGCGGATGGGAGAAGCGCATGGGTAATCGGGTTCACTATACAGTGGTGGGATTATTTGTGGTGCTGCTCAGTTGCGCCGGCATGGTAATTTTTTATTGGCTTTCAGTGCGCAAGCATGACCAAACTTACAGCACTTATTTGGTTTATGTGCATGAAGATGTCACCGGTTTAACGGTGCAAAGTCCAGTACGCTTTAATGGGGTGAGCGTGGGCTATGTTGATAAGATGACCTTAGATCCCACTAATCCACAATTGGTCCGCTTAGTATTGAAAATTGCCGAAAATACTCCGGTGACGACATCAACGGTGGCTTCATTAAATAGCCAGGGCATTACCGGCATTATCTATGTGGGTTTAAAAGCTGAAACGGTGAATGCACCACCACTTTTGCCGAAGCCCGGCGAACCCTATCCAGTGATCCCAGCGAAGCCATCATTATTGGTGCAGCTGAGTAATGTCTTGCCAGAAATCACCAAGCGTATTGAGCAGGTAGGGGATCGAGTTTCGGCTATTTTGAGCGATAAAAATCAACAAGCGATTGCGAATACTTTAAAGAACCTGTCGAACTTTACTGACGTATTATCAAATAACTCTAAACAATTAAATGCCAGTATTGTAAATCTTGATGCAACATTAAAAAATACCGCTGTGGCGAGTAAACAGTTGCCTGAAATTATGCAAAAATTTAATAATACTTTAACCACGGTACAGCATACCTCGGCATCGATCACTCAAGCCTCGCAATCGATAGGCCACACCATGGATACCGGCCGAGTAGCGATTAATAATTTTTCTGATCAGGTGGTGCCAAATGCGCAAGAGCTATTGCAAAATTTAAATCGCTTAACGCATAATTTACAGCATTTATCCGAAGAGCTTAAACAAAATCCAGCGGTGATTATTCGTGGTAAGACTTCACCCGCTGCTGGACCAGGAGAATAAGAGTGTTAAAAAGCTTACGCTTGACAATTATTTTATTTATAGTGGCGTTATTATCAGCGTGCTCATTGGGCTCGCCAGTGACATTGCCAACGGTGGCCAGTTACACTGTTACCAATACCGCAAAGACTGCATTCCCAAGATATAATAAAACTCGCTATACCGTATTAATGGCTGAGCCGATTGCCGCACCCGGCTATCAAACTAGCGCGATGGTGTATATGCAAACCCCGTTTCGTTTAAAAGCTTTTGCAAGACATCGTTGGGTGGCGCCACCGTCATTATTATTGCTGCCAGTGTTGGCCAATCAATTGCGTAGTCGCGGCTATTTTGCAACCGTGGTGACACCGCCTTTTACTGGTAATACCGATTATCGAGTCGATACTCGTTTGCAGATTTTACGCCAAGAGTTCTTACGCCCGCAAAGTCAGTTGCGTTTGGTGATGCAGGCTTTTGTGATTGATAATCACAATCAAAAAGTGATTGGCTCGCGGGAATTTCAAAATATAATTAATGTGACGGCAAAAAATCCTTATGCCGGTGTATTGGCAACTAATCGTGCCGCGAGTCAATTAGCCAAGCGCATGGCGAATTTTGTGGTGGCGGTGGTTAGACGCAATGCACCGAAACCAAAACCAGTGGTTAAAGTGCCGACGCGCACAAGAGTAAAACCTGCGGCTATGCCGGCGCCGAAGAAAACTACCACATTGCCAAAACCTAAAATCTCTCAAGACCCACCGGCGGTGCCAGTGCATGTTAATTCCAAGCGGGGGGATATATTGCCACGCTGGGAGCCGGGCAT
>JAHZKQ010000136.1 GCA_022600315.1 Gammaproteobacteria bacterium | reverse complement strand
GAATTAGCTTTAAAAACATGCATGCCACCAACAATCGCAACATCTTTATGAAAACAACTGCGCGCATCAACCGGATTGTTGTGCGGTAATTTATATTTCTGCCCTACCACATAGTCATCAATACCATGCGCTGGTGCGGTGTGCACATTACCAGTACCCGCATCAACTGTAACGTGCATACCTAAAATAATGGGCACAGTGCGATCTTCAAATGGATGCTGTAATTGAATTTCTTCAAGCTCACTGCCTTGCACCGTAGCCAGTATTTTATATTTTTCTATGCCATAGCGCGTTAACGCTTCTTCGGCAAGCTCTTTGGCTAGCACCAAATGTCTACTATTATCGTCCGACGCAACTAACACATAATCCAAACCTGGATTCACTGTTACCGCTTGGTTAGCTGGCAATGTCCACGGCGTGGTCGTCCAAATCGGCACACCAATATTTTCTACCGGCGTTGTTAAAGCAAAACATTTTGCTAGCGCCGCCGAATCGGCGGCTAGAAAATTAACATCAATTGCACTGGAAGTTTTATCTTTATATTCGACTTCCGCTTCAGCCAATGCTGAACCACAAGAAGTACACCAGTGCACTGGTTTATAGCCACGCAACATATGCCCATTAGCCACAATTTTCGATAAAGCTCGAATTACATCCGCTTCATAACAGTAATCCATGGTTAAATAAGGATGCTCCCAATCGGCTAATACCCCTAGACGTTTAAAGTCTTCGCGCTGAAGATCAACCTGAGAAGCGGCAAATTTACGACAGGCTTGCCGAAAGGGTTTAGCCTCAATCTTAACGCCGACCTTACCCACTTTCTTTTCAACTTTATGCTCGATTGGCAAGCCATGACAATCCCAACCTGGAATATACGGCGTATCAAAACCACTTAACGTTTTTGACTTGGTAACAATATCTTTTAAGACTTTGTTCATGGTTGTGCCAAGATGAATCGCACCATTCGCATATGGCGGGCCATCATGCATCACAAACTTAGGGCGCTGTTTCCCAAGCTCACGCAATTGCTGATAGAGATTAATTTCCTGCCAGTAAGCCAACAGCTCCGGCTCACGCTGCGCTAAGCTCGCTTTCATTGGAAACGCGGTCCGCGGTAAATTGAGAGTATCTTTATAATCTGTGGTCATTTCTCATTCGCCTTACATTCAACCGCCATCACTTAAAGCCATGGCATCCAGCCTTTTATTACCATACATCTTAGCGTCTGTCTTCTTGAATTAATAAAAGAAAATTCATTTGCTCGCATAACTGTTTAATTTTTTTGCTTCACAAGCGCAAAACTACCATTCTTACAAGAGTTTAGTTATACTAACAGGCTGAATCAACGTCAAACCAAATCAAAGGATTGTCCTCATGTTTAAAAAGCCTATTTTCTGGATTGTACTGATTGTTATCGTTGCCGTGCTATGGTTTTTCTTTGTGCGCCCTAAAACTCATACCGCAACTAGCACTCCCACTCAAGCGGCCAATCAAACAACTATACTATCTAGTCGAACAACTTATCCAGGCACTACCAATACGCCCCCAACCGATACCAATCCTAGTGCGGTACAACCCAATAATCCAACCGCCCCAACAACATCAACCAGTAATAACATGCAGCAACCAGCGCCTACTACTCCAACTAATCAACAGATGATGCAACAACAGACTCAACCTAGCACCACCACGCAACCCTCATCCAATATGATGAACAACCACCAAATGATGCAACAACAGCAGCCACAAACGGGCACTGGTAGCATACCAAATCAAGATACCCAACCGGCTCAACCATACACACCGCCTTCAGCGACGCAATCAACTACGGGTAGCACAAATAGCTATGGCACCACGCCTTCAAACACAACAACACCCAGCAGCAGTAATACAACAACACCATCAACTACAACCAATCAATATCAAAACCAGGTGTTAAATCCAAACCAGACCACAACGACTACAACTCCAGGCAACAACTCGTAGCCTGTTCTTCAGTAGAGTTAGCCTCGCCTTTTGGCGGGGCTTTTTTATTTGGGTGCAAAATCAAGCTTAGTTTCTGTTAAAACTTGATCCTGGTTAACAGGATTTATAAAAAAAGCATTGGGATTTTCCGTTAAGGCTTTTTTAATATAATCATCAGCACGTTCAGCCAATCCCGATCCCTCAAAAATATCCCCTACTTCTGCTCTATATTTCTCAGCCAATTCACCGATAAAATCTAAAATACTTACGCCTGACATATTGTGAAAAAGACAGAATTTTTTATAGACTTGCTGATAATTAGCCACGCCCGTTAAGTTATATAGATCCATGCTCGGCTTAGCACTAAGCCGTAATGCCACCAATAAGTAGAACACCGCTTTTTGAAAGTTTTCTGTTTGTTGTGACTGAGTATCATTGCTGGTACTCGCTAATAATAAATGGATTTGTGCGCTGATAATATAACCCGGTAAATTAAATTTCACAGCATGCTGTATAAACTCAAGCGAAAGCAAAGAGAGTTTAAACAAGGCTTTTGGACCCAAATTATCAATTAAAATTAAGCCTAAATTATACATAGCATGCACCGAACCTGATTTTACAGCCCGATAGAATTTACGAATTTTACTTCTTGAATTCTTCTCTTTAACTGCATCAATATAATCAACCATCCCCAAAAACTGCTTCGAAACACTAAAATAGGGGCTGGGAGAAAATTGATAATCTTCCTCTTCCGCCACCACTTTGATTTTTTGGGTTGATGTCTGCCGCAAATATTCAAGATAATCTTTATCCGTCCAACACATAGACCTAGCAAGCGCTTCCACTTCCTTCCTCATAGAAATTCCCTATAAATTTTAATTTTGAAAAGTACAAAGCGTTCGATTAGTACATTAAAATAAGGATTTAATCAAGTTGATTATTGAAAAATAGCAGGAAATTTTACTCTTTTAAGATTATCTTAATATAAACTCACTATACTTAGCCGATCAATAACGCCATTGGATGGTTGTTTTAATTAACTTAAAGCCAATGGTGTGATGCTATGAGAAAAGAAAAAGAATATGCCCTAAGCAAATTACGTGCCCAGCTCGAAACAGTGCTAGATCAAGAAGGTTTTTTCCAACGAAAAGAAAATGCTGACCGAAGCGGCACTATGACAAACATTTGGACCAACCATGCAAAGGGCCAGAAAGTCCTACAAGCCACCGAAAGAAATAAACAATCTTATGCACTAAACCATATGGGAGAAAGCGTCTCCGCTCAACATTACGGTATCATTGCCACGAATATGCTAGCGAATCTCTTGCTCTCAAAAGAATTTAAGATTCAGCTTCCAACTGAAAAAGAACCAAAATCACAACACCCCGTATGCTGCGCAGTAGCCATTGTTGAACTTGCCAATGGCGATAGTCAGCTATTATGCGCGATGAACACTAAATTAGAATCTGATAAGGAAGAAGAGGAATATCGCAAAGTAATTTCAGAACATATTCAAACCGTAATTTTGCAACTACAAGAAATTGTTAAACTTG
>JAHZKQ010000135.1 GCA_022600315.1 Gammaproteobacteria bacterium | reverse complement strand
TAAACCGCGTGGTAATAATTTATGAATCTCGCAAAACTCCCGCATCGCTTCTAGCAAGCCACTACGTAAACCATTAACATGCGTACCACCTTGTGGCGTTGGGATTAAATTGACATAGCTTTCGCCCACACCATCACCTTCTGTTGGCAACCACGTTAGAGCCCAGTCAACCTGCTCGGTCTCCGCCTTAAATTCACCAATTAAAGGCTCTTCCGGTAAACGTTCGGATTTTCCTAAACGATCTAATAAGTAGCCGCACAAACCATCTTCATAACACCACTCGGTGGTGCGACCAGTTTTTTCATCCAAGAAACTGACTTTAAGTCCAGGACACAGCACGGCTTTGGCACGTAATGCAGCTTTTAAATCATTAATACCAAATTTAACCGTATCGAAATATTTTTCATCGGGCCAAAAACGAATTAGTGTCCCATGCTCACGTGAACTGCATTTGCCAGTGGATTTTAAGTTGCCGGTTTTATCGCCGCCTTTAAAGGTCATCGAATAAATTTTACTGCCACGTTTGATTTCAACAAATAGTTTGGATGATAGGGCATTTACGACTGAAATACCCACCCCGTGTAGCCCACCGGAGAATTCATAACTTTTATTGGAAAACTTTGCTCCAGCATGTAAGCGCGTTAAAATTAATTCAACGCCACTGACTTTATGCTCGGGATGCTTATCCGTTGGCATGCCACGCCCATCATCAATCACCTCGAATGAACCATCTTTGTAAAGCGTAACATTAATCTCTTTGGCAAACCCAGCGATGGCCTCATCGACACTGTTATCGATTGCCTCATGACCCAAATGATTAGGCCGCGTCGTATCGGTATACATTCCCGGCCGACGACGTACCGGATCCAAACCGCTCAACACTTCAATTGCGTCGGCTTTATAATCAGTCTTGGCCTTTGCCATAATATCTCCTTCTCGCGTTGCCCATGTTTATAGTATCAGTTTTAATATCATCAAAGCTAACTACAAGTTTAGCCCGTAGTTTTGCTTGCGAAATCGGCAAAGTTTGCGTAGTCTAGGACCCCTTGCCAGTCAGCAAGATAATTACTACACATAAGGAACAAGCGCAATTTTGCCCACCTTCTAATGGTACATTATTAAGCAATAATCACAAAGGAAAGCTCTTCAATGGACACTAACAACATTATCACGGAAGACAACTTACCCATCTCACTTCCACGCGCCAAAGGCTCGGATCATGCTCGCAAACGTACCAAGCTACTGGCCTGGTCAATTTTTATAACTGGCGTACTATATTACTGCTTCGCGTATTTGTTGCGAGTCTACCCCAGCGTTATGGAACATCAACTTCGCAGCTATTTCCATATTACCGCCGGTGGCTTTGGCTTACTGACTGCATTTTATTATTTTGCCTATGCGCCCATGCAATTACCAGTTGGTGTATCGGTCGATCGCATCGGACCGCGACGCTCATTAATTTTTGCCTGTAGTATTAGCACACTTGGGGTTTTACTATTTGCCATTTCCCAACATTTTGGCTTAGCATTAATCGGCCGATTTATGGTGGGATTTGGCGCAGCATTTGCCTATGTTACCGCTTTAAAACTCGCCAGTGTTTGGTTACCACGTAAATTTTTTGCTACGGCTACTGGCTTGGTGACTGGCAGCGGCATGGTATCGGCTATTTTTACTTACAATTATTTAACCCATTCGGTACAAATCCACGGCTTTAAACATGCAGTATTATTTCCACTTTATTTTGGCATGATATTGTTTATTATGATTTTATGTTTAGTACGCAATAAACCCGAAGATTCAACCGCAGCAACAGCGCACGAAAAACATGCTGTAACTTATTATGAATTATTGACTAATTTAAAATTAATTATAAAAAGTCGGCAAATGTGGATCATCGGCATCGTTGGGTTTTTATTGTATTTGCCTTCGTCAGTATTTTTAGATGTTTGGGCAATCCCTTATTTGCACTACGCACATGGCATGACCCCCGCACAAGCCGCCTTTGGGGTTTCACTAATGCTAGGCGGCTGGATTGGTTCAAGCTTTTTAAGTTGCGCACTATCAGATATTTTTGGTACCCGCAGAACTCCTTTAGTAATTGCTAGTTTTACTGCGACAGTTGTAGCAATGCTAGTACTATATGCACACCTACCTGTTACTTTATTATATGCCTGCCTGTTCTTATTTGGCTTGTGCTGCGGCCCACATCCATTATGCTTCACCCTTAGCAAAGAAAATAATGATCATAAAGTATCTGGCACCGCCATTTCATTTGCAAATTTTATTATCATGATGGGTGGTTTTATCTTTCAACCCGTGGTCGGCAGCATCCTTGACCTACTCTGGGACGGTAAGCTTGAACATGGTATACGCTACTATTCGAGCTTCGATTATAATATTGCCTTAAGCATCCTGCCGATTGGATTATGTATCGCAGCCTTACTTACATTATTTATCAAAGAGACCTATAATAACGCGCATTAAGCCATCAACCTAAGGCAACAAAATGCGCTTACTCTACACTCTGGGATTTTATCTGGCCGTTCCGGCATTGCTACTGCGCTGGCTGTGGCGCTCACGCCGCAATGTTGGCTACAGACAACGCTTAGGCGAACGCTTTGGCTTTATCAAATTCATTCCTAAAACTACTAGTATTTGGCTGCACGCTGTTTCGCTGGGCGAGGCAATAGCGGCAGCGCCGTTAATTAAAGCCTTACTGCATAACTATCCAGACTATACCATTGTTGTAACTTCTACCACGCCAACTGGCTCTAATCAAATTCAAAAGCAATTTGGCAAGCAAGTTTATCACTGTTATTTACCTTTAGATTTACCCATGGCCATGAGCCGCTTTTTAACGCGAATTCGACCAAAGCTGGCAATTATTATGGAAACCGAACTATGGCCTAATTTACTATCAGCACTAAAAGCGAAAAACATTCCCGTATTAATTGCCAATGCGAGACTGTCCAAGCGCTCCATGCACAACTATAAAAAAATTCAAAACACCGTGAAAAAGATGCTGGGCAATGTCAACCAAGTGATCGCTCAAAGTGAACTGGATGGTGAACATTTTTTGAAGCTAGGTTTAAAGCAACATCAACTCACTATCGGCGGCAATATTAAATTTGATATGACCTTACCTGATGACATTAAAACAAAAGGTCAAGCCATGCGTGCACAATGGCACAGCGAATCACGACCAACGTTTATTGTCGCTAGCACCCATGAAGGCGAAGAAAGCCTTATTGTTGATGCTTTTAAGATTATTTTGCAAAAATTTCCCAATACATTATTAATTTTAGCACCACGTCATCCAGAGCGTTTTGCTAAAGTCATTAGCCTATTTAAAGAAGCTGGGTTTAATATCGCACTACGCAGCTCCAACGATCTGATTAGCAATAACACCCAAGTATTAATCGGCGATACTTTAGGCGAACTGCGCCAACTTTACGCCACCGCTGATGTTGCCCTAGTCGCCGGCAGCCTCGCACCAATCGGCGGACATAATTTAATAGAACCCGCCGCATTAGGCATGCCAATTTTAGCCGGGCCAAATTTACAAAACTGTCTTGAGATCTCAAAAACTTTATTAGCAAAAAACGCCTTGAAAATTACGCCCGATGCCAAAACCATTAGCGATACGGTAATTGAATTATTTAACCAAACTGAACTAGCCAACACTATGGGTATTGCCGCTAAACAAGTTGCTGATGATAATCGTGGTGCGCTGCAACGGCATCTGGATGGCGTGGAAAGTATTTTAAGTTAGTTTAACTGTGCCTCAATCTCTTCAACTGTTGGCAGGTTCGTTTTCAAATTCTCAGGAATTGCTCTAGTAATCTTCCCCTAAATTACCGGACACTAATTTGATAGAATTTACGAACTAACAGAGACACGACTTTAACACCCACAACGCCCCCAAACGCCGTAAAATTATAGCGGGCTTACGTTTGATTTTATCGTGCTGAATTTTTAGTGGAAATAATTTTAATAAATCACTAAAAGCAATCGTGGCAACTTGTCTTGCTAACTTAGCACCAATACATTTATGAATGCCACTGCCAAAAGCTAAGTGTGGATTAGGATCACGAGTAATATTTAATTTATCTGGTGCGTTGAAAATTTTTCCGTCATGATTAGCGCTACCAATTAATAAAATAACTTGCTCACCTTGCGGGATAATTTGTTTTTCAACTTGAATATCTTCCCCCGCAACTTGCAGAATAATCTGCACTGGACTGTCAAACCGTAATAATTCTTCAATTGCGTTTGGTAATAATTCCGGTTGAGCCTGTAATTTCTGCCATTGGCCTGGAGAATCACTTAATGCTAGCACACCATTGCCAATTAGGCTGCTTAAAGTTTCATGCCCTGAGGCAAATAAAAAAATCGTCGTGTAAATCACCTTAGAGGCAGATAAACCACCGCCTTTTATTAGGGTTTTTAAATAACTTCCAAGCGGTGTGCTATCATCTAGTGTTGCATGATCTAACTGGGCCTGCAGATACTCACAAAACTCTTCCGTTACCTTTTCAAAATTTTTGCGCATCGCAGTGGTAGGATATAACTCTAATGTTTCAGCTAATACTGTTGACCAAGCTTTTAATTGCGGCCAGTGCTCTTTAGGCAAACCCAATAATTCACTAATCATTAATACTGGAAATGGATGCGCATATTCATTGATTAAGTCAAACTCTTTGCTTTGATCTATTGTGCTCAATAAATACTGAGAAATATTTTCAAGCCTAATATGAAACTCTGGAGTGATACAAGCGTATAAAGACTTGTGCATTAACTGTTTAAGTTTTTTATGCTCTGGCGGATCAATAAAGGGTACCCAGT
>JAHZKQ010000134.1 GCA_022600315.1 Gammaproteobacteria bacterium | reverse complement strand
GTATTTCTAGTATTGAAGATGCAATGCTATTATTTTCGGTTGGTGATGAGAATTATAATTTATCGACGGGCGATACACCTTATCATCCTTTGCGCTATGCATTAGGATTAAAGTCGTATGGAGTGGGCAAGCTGACCCGATTGCGACCACGATGGCGAGCCGATGGTGCTACGGAACGGGCTTATTCAGGTAGGGTGCACGCATTTTTATTATCTCCTTTAGAGCATCAGGCGTTACGGCCTCGACATTTGGTTTCATTGGTTCATGAAGGTGATCTATCAATAGACCCTCGAATATTGAATGAGCGCGAAACGACGGTATCTGGAATGATGGCAAAAGAAATGTTATTTGAGGTGCTAACACTAAAATATCCAAGCTTTGTGCAAAAAGAGTATCAGGATTACTATCTGCATCGTTACGGTATGGATAAAGAACTTTATGATCACTATAGAAAAAAGATATTGGAGAGTAAGCCACACAGTAAAGAGCGTAAACGAATTAAATTTCTATTGGGTGAGCATTTATGTGCTTATCATGAAGCTTGTTTAATTGAGGATGCACGTTTAGAGGCAAGAAATCGTGGTGGTTGGTTAGTTTATCATGATCGCGTTAAAGGATTTAGCTTAGTGCCACCACCGGTTTATCCTGCAACTTCAAAAGACAAAAGCAGTGATCGTTATAAAGCGGGTCAAGCACAGCGCAAGTATCAACGTAAAAAAGCTGAGCAAAAATCTGGCCGGCAAGATGAAAGAGGCACGCTTGAAACGATCTTACAAGAATATGATATCTTGCCGGGGAAAAGCCTTGAAAATGTCTTGCAGGCAATGCTTGGAGAAAATTCTATTCTTATAGAAGATGTGGAAGAATTAGCGCAGGCGCTTGATCCTCAAGAATATTTAGACTATTTCATTGACGATGCCCGTAAACTGATTGATGAAAATGAGCCAGCACAAAAATGTTTTTGTAAAGCAATTACGTTATTATCAAAATTGAGCCAACAGAATAATATTGAATTCACTTTGCAAAGCTTTTTATTTAAGAAAAATATTGTTATCAAAGAATCTGGTGAAGCTAATCCTAAAAAATATGATCTAATCTATTTTGGTGGCGATGGTTTCTATGGTTTAGTGAGAAAGCTTCAAAATGCTAGTGCTCCGATAACGAGGTCACAAAAAAAACGAAAAAAGGTAATTGAACGGGAAACCCACACAGCAAGTGCTAGTGCATCTGCCCCTGCTGCAAAAAGACTAAAGGCAAATTCATCTGGTCAAAAGCAAAAGCGTAAGTTTCAATCTGGTAATAGTTTTATGGATTTCTTTCTCAATAAGGGTAGGGGCCATGTTGGCAAAGCTTCAAGCAGTGCTAGCTCTGCTGGCCATCCAAGTAGTCTAATGCCCGGCGCAAGGCCAACCAAAGGCCAGAAAAGAAAGGCGCCATCTGCTGCTGCCTCGGCTTCAGCTGCTTCGGCGGCGAACCCTTAAGCCGCTTACTTGATTTTTAGGTCATTATTGCTGTATGCGGAGTTTGGCTAATAAGTCTGTTTCTAGGGGTCCTTTGGACTAATTTGGGTGCTTGGACTGACTTAGTTAATTTTCTACTTGCTTCTTTGTCCCATAGTGATAAATTTGAACTGGAGCAATTATTTCAAGGTATAGGTGTGGACACTCGTTTGTTGGAAATCTTGGCCTGCCCGGCCTGCAAGGGTAAGTTACTTTATGATGCGAAAGCACGTGAGTTAATTTGCCGATTTGATAAATTGGCTTATCCGATTCGGGACAATATTCCTATCATGCTAACTGATGAGGCGCGCCATTTAACATCTGAGGAATTGTAATTATGGATTTTTATGTTGTTATTCCAGCGCGCTATGAATCGAGTCGATTCCCGGGGAAAGTACTGGCCGATATTAAAGGCCAGTCAATGTTGCAACGTGTTTATAATAATGCGATTGATAGTGGCGCTGAAAAAGTATTAATTGCCACCGACGATCAACGCGTGGTTGAAGTAGCAGAAAAATTTGGTGCTGAAGTTTTAATGACTTCCACCGAGCACGAAACGGGGACCGAGCGTATCTTTGAAGCCGTAGGCAGTATGGAGCTTGATTCAGATGATATTGTTGTGGGCTTGCAGGCCGATGAACCTTTATTGCCAGCTGACGTTATTAAACAAGTGGCTGTGGATTTATCAGAGCATGATAATGTAAAAGTTGCGACCATTGCGGAGCCGATTGCCTCGGTAGAAGAATTATTTAACCCGCACATTGTTAAGGTGGTATTAAATCGCCGTAATTATGCTATGTATTTTAGCCGCGCAGCGATTCCGTGGGAGCAGGACAGCTTTTCTAAAGCCCATGATGATATTCAATTAAATGGCAATCATTTCCGACATATTGGTATTTACGCTTATCGAACTAAATTTCTTGAGGAATATATTGAGTTATCTGATTGCGAAGTGGATGGTTTAGAAAAACTCGAACAATTACGGGTATTGTGGAATGGCAATCGAATTCATGTTGCTATTAATAATAAAAAAATTCCTCCTGGCGTCGATACACCAGAAGATCTTGAGCGAGTGTTAAAATATATTAAAAAATAAGAGGTGGCATTATGGGTTTGTTAATTGATGGCAAGTGGCATGATCAGCCGGTTGATACCCGAAAAACCGGCGGTGAATTTAAGCGCCCAGACACTTCGTTTCGCAATTGGATCACTAAAGACGGCTCAGCAGAAGGTGGTTTTAAGGCTGAAAAGGGTCGTTATCACTTATATGTAGCCTATGCTTGTCCGTGGGCGCACCGCACAATTTTATATCGCAAATTAAAAAAACTCGAAGATGTTATTTCTATGTCAACGGTGCATCCGCATATGGCAGATCACGGTTGGGAGTTTAAAGGCGAAGAGCATCAAGATCCTTTATATCAAAAGGAATATCTCTATGAAATTTATTTGAAAGCACTAGCGGATTATACGGGTCGAGTCACGGTGCCGGTATT
>JAHZKQ010000133.1 GCA_022600315.1 Gammaproteobacteria bacterium | reverse complement strand
TGGAAATGGAGAAGAAAGTGAGATAGGTGACATAGAAAAGAGTTGCAGGATTTTCTTGATCATGCGTTGCCGCGAGCGTTTATTAATCGCTGTTATGTTGCAGTTAGTTATTTATTGTCGGTTGGTGCAAGTCCACTTGCTATGCAAAAACCCCGTGGTTGGTTAATTGCTGTATCAAGTTTTTTTACCAACGTAGAGGACACAAACAATAAGGCTATAGCAAAAGAGGCTTTAATTCCTCAGAATCTATGGAATTTAGCTATTAGCCCGCAGCGTGCACAGGCTGCTGGGATATTATTGGCGATGCTAAATCCCGGGATGTTTGAAACGGTGCAAGACACTATTGCTGCTTGGTATCAAAGTCAGGCCGATAGCTGTGAAGGCAATGATAAGATAAATACTAATCTAGCAGAGCAATTTCAAATACTGAAGCAGCTTGAATCGGATTCTGTGCTTTATATCACTACTGCCTTAATTTTTAGGTTGGGCTATGTGTTAGAGAGCAGAACGGTGCGAAAGCTTTGGGTAACACATATTACTGAAAAATGGTCGGCAGTAAATCAAGTGTCAGTAGGTAGCAGTGCAGAGCATAAATCAGAATCATTAGCACTTTTTGAAGAAACTACAAAAGTATTGACCGAGCATTTACAAGATATTGGGCTGTCACTTGAAAGACGGTGTATTGATTCTGTAGTTAAAGCATTACTCGATGATCAAGTATTTGATATTAATGAAAACACTTTTCCTATTTTACGCAGAAAAACAAAACACAGGCTCGAAACGTTGATTCAACATCCTCAATTTGAAGAGCTTGTTATCGAATTAGTTTCTTCACATGGTTTGTTGCTTAATAAGGTTGATCCAAAAACAGGAGAAAATCATTTTGGGCGAATGATCGAGCCTTTTTTCTTAATTAAGGAGCAAGCGGAACGCCAAGCGATGGATGAGAAAATTAGTAGATATATTAAGAATCTGCTGAAAAGCTTAGGCGACATTGAATTGCTTAACGAATTTTCACAGTGGGGTTATGCAGAAAGAGCCGCTTTTTTTGGACCAAGGCGCATTACGCTTTTAGTCAGTGCTGCAGAGCAAGGGCTAATTAAAATCGCAGAAGCTATTATGCATTATTGTCAGTTATTTCCTGATAAAAATCCTAAGGTTCGCAAATTTTTTTGGCAGCCTTGTAATCATGCTGCTTACTCTGCAGTGACTAGTGCTGCTTTAATGTGTAACCCTCGAGTACTTCAGTTATTGGTTGGTGATGGCATATGGGAACATACCAGAAAAATTGATAAAATCAATCTACAAATTCATCAATTTATTGAAACAATAACACAAGCCTATAAAAGCGCATCAAAAGAAAAGCCGCTAGCACCTGAGACGCTGACCAATAATCCTATCTTGCAAACTGTCATTCGGGCCGCTCTAGATTCCACCACCGAAAAAAAGATTTTTCGCGAACAGCTTTTTGTTGCCTTAACCGCCCATCCAGAGGTAGATGCTAAGCTTGATGAAATGTTAGAAGTTTTTCAAAGTCTTAACGCAGCACCAGCAGAAGCAAAACCTACAGAACACTACCAACTATTAATCAAACAAATGCTAAATAAAGTCCGGTCTAAAATTATAGAGTCTGGAGCAAAGCAGCAAGCGCGCCAAGCGATGTGGTGCACTTATCTTTTACTTAAGGCCAATGTTTATCTGCCTGATAAAGCCATATTGACTAATATTTTTGAAGAAATCGTTGCTGTTGTTAAGGAAAACAAGCATGAACTCTTTGCAGAATTTTGTTTGGTATTGATATTAGCCGGTTATCAACCGACTTTTTGGCAGATTAAATCTTTACAATGCTACAGCAGCTGGGAAAGTATTTTCAAGAATCTAAGTGTTGATATAGAAACTTATATTCTTCCTGCGGACTTGTTGCATCTGTTAAGTTCAGATAAAGTATATAATTTTATTCGGCGATATATTAAGTATTTCCCGCAACGGTTAAAGCAACTATTATCCAAGGAAATAAAGGCGCAGGATCTTTTTAGATCAGCAGATGCTGATTTAGCATCCGAAGTATCATTCTTGGCAGCTGATTCCTATCGAAGTGAAGCACTATCAAATCCAACAGCGCTATTAGATTGGCTGAATAAAAATATTAAAAGGAAGCTTTCATTTAGGCAGATTTATCAAGGGATAGGGCACGTCCTTGATGAAAAGCATACTGATGCTCAATCATTATCAACGGAGGCTAAAGCTGCGGTATGGCAAGCTGTCACTGGGCATGCATCGCCAGAAGCAGCTGGCAGCAATGCTGTATTAGGGCCAATATCGCCTCGAGTGAGAAAATTATCGGAAGAAAAGATCTCTGCTGATTATGTTGTTTCTGATAATAAGGAGGCCCGCACGCAGGAACTTTTCAGATTATTAAAATCTAACAAGCCAGTGAGTCAAGCGGTTGTTGAGCAATTATGTCAGGCCGGAGTTAGCTTGAACAGCCAAGATTATCTTGGTAATACGGTATTGCATTATGCGGCATTGCATAACCGTATAGATATTACCCAGATACTACTAAGTTACGGTAGTGACTGGTCAATCGCAAATCATAGTATGCAAACTGCTTGGGTTATTGCCTTATCAAATAGATATACTGAGCTACTGCGAGTATATATTGACTATTGGGCTTCACAGCAACCGGATCAACTGGTAAGCAGTTCAAAGTTGATATTTTCCCTGGTTAATTTAAAAAGCATGTCAGCTTCTGATTATCGAGTCTATAGAAATCATTCGATTAAAACTTTTCTGCAGTTATGGCTCGGGTGTATGCACCATCGTTGTGTGGCAGGTCTGCAGAATTTATGGAGCCAATTTTCAATACTTATGGATTGGAAGCAAGACCCTAAGAGGTTATTAAATTATGAAATTGAAGGTCAGACGGCTTTAGTATGGGCAATGGTAAATCAATATAAAGAAGTCGCTTGGTTCTTATTAGAAAAAATCTTTAATGGCAAAGTAAATAAAACTGTAAAAGAGTATGGTATTAGTAAATTTCTATCTATTTTTCAAAGGCATTTTATTGAGAATCAGCCAAACAATAGTAAAAGGGAAATTTATTTTATTCGCTGCAGCTTATGGCTAATTGACATTTTGCTTCGCGGAGCAATTAAACAAGAAGATGAAGACCTTATTAAAGCCTTAGATTCATTTATAAGAGTTCGTTTTTCTGCAGAATCAATCGCTTTTTTAGATAATAAAAAAGGCCCTTACCTACACTTTGCTGTAGAGCATGGGAAAGTGAGTATGCTGAAGGCTTTTATGCCATATCACCCAAACTGGGGGCTCAAAAATCATGCTCAACAAACGCCATTATCTTGGGCAATTTCAGTTAATCACCAAGCGGCAATTGAATTTATTAAGGATGAGGTGTTGATGCTTCGCCTTCAACAATATGTCGATAGTCTTTCTCCGGTGTATTCGTCGCAAAAAATAGTTCGTTACTTGAGTGATTATGTTGCTTATTTAGATATTGCGCCTGACCAAGTCAGTGAATTTATGGGTATCCCTGATGAAAAAGGCGTTGTGGAAACTGAAAAAGAGATAGCGGAAATACATTGTTTAAAAACATTAATTAAAATTTATGCAAAAATTGGTAGCTTACCACGGCTTATCGCGTGCATTGAAGCGCTAGACAAATTGAGCACCATGCTGGACATTCCAGTCAATTTTC
>JAHZKQ010000012.1 GCA_022600315.1 Gammaproteobacteria bacterium | reverse complement strand
GCCATTATATTAATTTAAAAGACTGGGGTTATTAATTGAAAAACTTTAAAAAAGGATTTCAATTTTTTTAAATAATAAAATTGATTACAAGATTAACATTCTAAACAATGTATATCTTCAAATAAAATGACACAATTCGCCGCTTATATCGCGCAACTCAATCCGATGGAACAGCAAGTATTACATATCGCAGCCTCGCATTTAGAGTCTTCGTTTAGCTTGGCGAAAAGTATTGGCTTTCAAGAATGGCAAGCGGAGCAGCAAAAAGCGCCAGCACCAGCAGAGCAGCAGCCAGCACCAGCAGAGCAGCAGCCAGCACCAGCAGTACAGCAAGCGCCCATACAAAGAAAAATTAAACTAAAAAAGAAATTAACGCCCATAAAAAAATGATTAGCGCCGACTTTGATTTAATCGCCGCGTATAATGGTGTTTCGAGTTGCGTCGTCGCACCGTGAACCGACTTAATAATTCATTTATTCTTTTGGTGGTATTAACTATTTTTTTATTTATCTTTTTCTTGGTGCCACCGCCTTGCATGCCACCGCCACGCATGCCACCGCCAACTTTAGCTGTCAGATTATTCATTTTTCCTTCTATTTTTTTTATGATTGGTTTTACTTTACCTTCCAATTTTTCTACTTCACAATTAAGTCGACTTTTTTGTTTATTAAATTGATTGACCGCCGGCATAACAATACCAGCGCCTTTGGCGATCGGCGGTTTACACGCATTAATAATTTCTTGGCCAAGTTGATCAGCACTTTTGATTGCGCCCACCACCCCCCCCACAACTGGCAACGCCCCCAAAGCCGACGCAATGACGTTGGTTATGGCATGTCCGAGAGATTCACCAATATTAGTACCCATTCCTTCAATAATATTTTTAACTTCTTTATTGATACGATCAATTTCAGGTTGTGCTACTTTTAAACTAGCCAACAAAGTATTTACATAATCACCCATCCACACCTTAAATACCCCACGAAATTCGGCATCTTTAATGGCCATTTTATACATGTTGCTGCG
This sequence comes from Gammaproteobacteria bacterium, assembly GCA_022600315.1. GTDB lineage: Bacteria > Pseudomonadota > Gammaproteobacteria > Coxiellales > Coxiellaceae > JAHZKQ01. The sequence goes on along the minus strand of JAHZKQ010000012.1, from coordinate 2,636 downwards.
AAACACTAATTTATCAAATAACAGTTTGGCCGTCAATTTGGGATCAGACAATATCTTATCCGCATCCGGTCCTAGCGCAATATTGTTTATAATACCCTGTAATTTGCCGAGAAACATTGCGTTCGCAATCTTGAAGGGCCCCAGAATACCTGTAAACCCTTTAGCATCCGCGGCCTTAAATGTATTATTAATTGAAAGAGTGATACCATCAAAGGCGCCCGAAATTGATTTACCAATCCCATTAATCATCGCTGGCACTGCGCCCACTGCCATTGTGGCACATTTCGCCGGATTGGTCAATGTCGTCGCCACCGTCTTCATTCCATTTTTTATTTTCTTGTCCATATTCTCTTTCGCATTGTCTAACATTTTGCCAGGTGAAGAAAATTTGGCAGCCGCATCTTTACCCGCACACGATTCCTCTCCGACGCATTTGCCATTTTCATCTTTGTCGCTACCTTTCCCTTCTTCGCCTTCTTTCTTCTCGCCTTCTTTTCCATCTTTATTTTCGTCCTTTTTGTCCTCTTCTTTCTTTTCTTCTTTATCTTTCGTCTTTTTCCCACCGTCTGCGATATTCATAACTATAGTAGGGCAAGGTTTTAATTTTCTTTTTTTTGAAAAAGTGTTTTATAAGAAGCATAATCAAGGATCGGTTCTTCTGTTTTATTCAAACCTTTTTGAGTCTCTTCGTAATCAATGAGCTTTCCTCGATAGCGAAAATGATTCATCTGCTCAACCACTTTTATAACCGAAGTGAAATTTGGTATTGAACCTTTCCCGCCAGTATTATATTTTTTAAATTTGGCAAAAAGAGATGGTTTTCCGGTAGACTCTTGTTCTTTAAGTCTTTCACTCACTTGAAACGCCTCTTGTGCTTGCAAACAAATCGGTTTACAATCATATTCAATCGCAAATTTACGCGCAACGGTTTCTAAAATATCATAAGACACTTCCTTGAGATGATCCGTATAGTACCAAAATGTCTCGGATACTTTATCATAAGTTAAGATAACTTCTACATTCTCGGCTACTTGTTCCCGTACAATTTTCGTATTTAAATCGAGTAATTCAGACGTGGTTAATTGACACATTTCTAAAGCTTCAAATTCCTTGTAATACCGATCGGTATACCTTTCTTCTGTATCTTCCTCATCTTCGCTATCCGAAGAGTCATAATCTTCTTTCTCTCGCAATCGACGCAGAAATATCTCGATTATTGAACAGCCTACTAGCATACCCATTGAGATCACACTAAATGAATAAAAAAAGGAGTTATTTTGATGAGGCTCTGGTGTAGGTATAGTCGTCGTATTAAACATTTTTATGTATACAAAATGGTTAATATTTAAGTTTTTTTTCATTATATTGTATACCCCATCAACGCATCGATTTGCCTGCATTTGGTTTGAATATCTGGTGGCAAAACGACCGAATTTTCCTCTTTCAGTAAGGTCGGCCGAATTGTATGAAAGCCCTCTAATTTATAAAAAGTATCATTTTCCGGGTGTTTATTTACAATGTTTTGAAAATCATGAGTATAAGGCGCCCAACCACAAAAAGTATAAATACGCTGGATTGTTTCCGTCGGGTTCGCCAGCAAATCATTGTACTGAATAAACAAAAATGTCTCTTTTATGTTAGCCTTCTTCGCCAGGTTAATACCAATAATTGAACGCATGACTGGTTCCATATTGGGTATCAGCATGGCTTTTAAAGTGTTATGTATCTGACTTTCATTCCAATTGTTTTGTTGGTACAGTTTCATAAAGGATTTCATGATCGCTTCCACTGAACGTTCCAAGACAATAATTTTTATGTCCGGCTCAATATATTTTCGCAATAAGTCAACATTGCTTGCGTTCGTCCAAGCTCGGCATTTATCCACAATAATTTGTTTGGATGGCGCGATATCTTTATAATAAATTTGCGGGATTTGAGCGATTAGATCCTTGACTGTATACTCGCGTTGATTGCCTTTTAATTGTTCAACCGCATTCACCGTACCGGACTGATGCATATCCCACATGAATTGGCAGACCGCTGAATTACCTTCGGCATGAATTAAAGGATTTTGATTCAGAATGGCTGAGAGAATAGTAGAGCCACTACGGGGCAAACCACTCAAACACACAAATTGGGCCTGGGTCATGTTGTTTGTTGTTAATTATAGGGGTTTATATTTATGTATAAACATTTAAACATTTATCATATCAATTTATTAATGCGGATTCTTTTTTTTGCGACCTATCCCACCCAACCGACCGGTTATGCGCGGATTGCGAATATTTTGACCAATTATTTAGCTGAACAAGGGCATGAAGTCCATTATCTCGGTATTTCGAATTTTAAAAATGTTGCGATCGAGCGCGAGATACATCCGTTCATTCAACTGGTTGACGCGCTAGAAGAGCGTAAAGCCGATTCAACTGAATTATATGGGGTGGATATCATCTGTGCGAAGATTAACGAAATAAAGCCCGATCTGGTACTCATTTATAATGACGTCATTGTTATTAATCGTATCTTAAATGAATTTATTACGACGAATATCGAAAAAAACTTCAAACTCTGTATTTATTTAGATTTAGTTTATGATTACCAGCGGCTACTCTATTTTCAAAACCTTATTCCGTGGG